>DATLCH010000357.1:0-6251 GCA_035526465.1 Candidatus Limnocylindrales bacterium
GTTCGGATTCACCCGCTTGGGAATCTGTCGCTGGCGGCGGGTCCCCATCGGGATGCAGTCCCAAGTCTTCAGGTTGCCGACGCACGAAGAGCAGCGCCGGCGCGACCACCAAGAGCGGCGCGATGACGCCGAAAATCGCCCACGTGTTACGCCAGCCGACGAGGACGAACAGCCACGCGGCGGCAATCGGGATGCTCAGTTTTGCGATGCCGGTGCCAAGGTTGGCGATGCCCATGGCACGGCCGCGTTTGCGGACAAACCATTGGGCAATGGTGACGTTGATGACCAATGAGCCGAGCAATGCTTCGCCGGCGATTACCAACGAGCAGCGCACCACGACGAATTGCCAAAAGCTCTCAACTAGGCTGGAAAGCAGCAGGCCCGCGCCTTCCATCAACACACCAAGGACGAGTACGCCGCGCCCGCCATGCCGATCGATCCATGGCCCGAGCATCGGTATGATCAGCGCGGCCACGCCGATCTCGAACGTGCGGATCAGCGAAAACGCGCCGCGCGTTACGCCCAACTCCTCGGTGATGGGCTTAAGAAATATGCTCAGCGTGCTGGAAAACGAGAAGGTACCGGCAATGTTGACGAGTATGCCGACGCCGACGATGTACCAGCCGTAGAAAAAACGCGCAGAGTCAGAATGCTGTCGGGCCGCAGGTGTATTGCTCATGGATTCTTGATCAACCGGCAAGATCCCTTTCTTCGGGAGAATGCCAGTCAGGATTATCTTGTCATTTCGAGGTGCAGCGGGAAGTCGTTTCTACTAACCGAGGCCGAGTAGATATGCACCAAGGCCGACGATTATCGCATAAGTGAACTGATCGGCCGTCTCCGGCGCGTTTTGGCTGCCGAGGTTAGAGACTGCTGCGCACGTGCGCTGCCCTGACCGCCAACGCGAAGCAAAGTCGTCTTCAGAATGGCGTCAGCGAGTGTGTGTCGGGAAATTCATCGGTCTCGATCAAACATAATCTCCGTTGGTCTGTCAAATCAGCGCGCCTTGCAAAAAAACACGATGCTCACTAAGACTGGCTTACCCAGACTAAGCCTGGCATTGGAGCGGCGAATCGCGGAACGTGCATATGCTAATACTTTCCAACGAAGATATCGAAAATATCCTTCCCGTGGGCGCGTGCCTTGACGTTTTGGAAGAAGCTTATCGCGATCTCGGCAACGGCATGGCGGCAACGGTTCCGCGCTACGATGTTTTTAGCCCGACCAAGCCCAACGAGTTCTACGAGTATAAAACTATGAGCGGCGTGCTGCCGAGCCGCGGCATCGCCGCGCTCCGACTCAACTCCAGCGTCGTCAAGTGGTACGAGAAAGCCGGCGGTGTGCGCAAGGATAAGCTGCCGGTAGCCGGCGGCGATCGGTACGTAGGTCTGATCATGTTGTTCAGCACCGAGACCGGCGAACCTTTGGCGATATTCCCCGATGGTTACGTGCAAAAGTTGCGGGTCGCCGGCGCCAGCGCCATTGCAGCGCGCTATCTCGCACGTCACGATTCCACTACCATGGCTCTTCTCGGTTCGGGCTGGCAGGCGAGTGCTCATCTTGTCACGATGGCGATGATTCGTAACTTAAAACAAGTGCGCATTTTTAGCCCGACGCCGGAGTCGCGCCGCAAATTCGTCCAGGACTGGCGTGCTAAGATTTCTGCGGAACTGATCGACTGCGCCAGCGCCGCGGAAGCGATCAAAGACGCCGATATGGTGATTTGCACGACCAACTCAATCACGGCGCTCTTTTCAGGTGAAATCTTACAATCCGGCATGCACGTGTCGTGCGTCAAGCCTTGCGAGCTCGATGCGCTGACCTACAAACGTGCCGATCCGCTGATCATTCACTGGCGCGAGGCCAAACCGTTCCAGATCACTATCGGCGTCGATCCGCAGTCGATTCCCGACGTCGCAGAGGGCTGGCACCATCCGATCACCCGGGAAGACGCCGCGATCTGGGATCTGCCGACGCTCTCGCAGTTGGTCAATGGCCAGCATCCAGGGCGAGTTAAAGAAGATGCAATCAGCTGTTTTTGTAACAACGTCGGCCTCGGTTTACAGTTTGCCGCCGTCGGCAGCGAAGTGCTGGCGCGGGCGCGTGAGGCGCGAGTAGGACGGGAAATTCCCACCGATTGGTTTCTGGAAGATGTGCATCCGTAAACTGTAGTTCAACGTTCAAGTGTTCAAGGTTCAACGTCGGACGAGTAGCGGTGATATAACTTTCGATTATCTTTTTGGATGGTCGTTTCACATTCACCCAGCGAAGGCCGAGATCAAGCTTAGGTGCTCGCCGGGCGACGGTGGTTGACGGCGCTGCTGTGGGTGGTGTGAAGCGTTGGACCGCCGGCCGAGATATCCGCAATGAGCTATGAGGCGTCACCTATTAAGGCAGTAGTGAATTCGCCGGAATATATAAATCTTGTAAGCTGTGGTCCAGAAAAAACAAAATTTTTCAGTTTATCGACGTGATTATTATTGACTTGAAAAAATCACTTTCGTAAACTACTGATCAGCAGGGAAAGGAGGTGGTCCAGACATGATTGATTTAAGTACTGGCTGTGAGGTGGCTGAGACTTAGGCTTTAAGGCGGAAACTCTGACGGAGGTTCCGGTCGAAAGCCTGGGAATCTCCCTCAGCCACCGCAGTGGCCCGCTGCACCGGCTGCATAAGCCGCCGAGTGTGGCGGGCCTTCTTACTTTTGCAATATTTTGAGCGCCGCATCGGCGCTCTTTTTGATTTGAGCGTTGGCGCACGTGCTCGCTTCACGGAGCGCTGTTAAAAATTCTTCAGCCGGGGATCCAAGACTCGCCAAAGTAACGGCGACTGCATTTTTCACGCGATCGTCGGTGTCGTGCAAATAAGTCGTCAGAAGCTTTTGCCGGACCGTGGCATCTACGTCGGTCCTTACCTTCATACTTGTAATGGCGGCGACGCGTACTGTCGCTTCATCGTCGTCCAGGCGCTTCAGCATTGCTGCCCTGGTCTCGGCGTCGTTCAGCGCTAAGTCACGTAAGCAGTAAAGCGCCATGCGTTTCTGGTTCGAGCTGCCGGTTTCGCAGAGTGAGACCAGAAGGGGAACTACGGCAGGCTCCCGCTGCGCGATGCGCACGAGCAGCAGGCCATTGGCCCAGCGAATATCCGGTTCGCGATGATCGAGGGCGCTGAGCAGTGTCCGAACGACAACGCCAGAGGGCTGACTTTGATGGCCGAGAACATAAGCGACGGGCCAATAGTTTTTATGATGCGCGGCCTGGAGCCGTTCGTTTAGCGCGTCAGTGAGTTCCGCTGAACTCCCCGCTAACCCGATGAGTTTGTCGACGGCGGCACGAATCGTCGGTTTATCGGGATGATCGAGGGCAGCGATAAGATCGGCGATCTCGCCCGGATCGGTTGTCATGTGCGAACGCCAGAGCTAGACCTGGCTCAATTAAATTTCCAGGAACTGCGGGCAGTCAGTCAAGTTGCGGTTGCCTTTGGGCTTAACGACGACGACGTCCTCCAGTCGGACGCCGCCGACTCCGATGTAATAGAGGCCGGGTTCCACCGTGACCACATGACCCGTGCGCAGGACAGCGTCGACAGGAGCTATGCGCGGCGGCTCGTGAATGTCCAAACCCAAACCATGCCCGGTGCCGTGAAAGAATCCCTGCATGCGGCCATTAATCCTGCCGGTGGGAAAACCGCGGGCGGCGAACATGTTCAAAATATTTTGGTGCACTTCCTTGCCGTTTACGCCGTCGCGGATTTGCTCGTAGCCGATCTGCTGGCCGGCTTGCACGGTGGCGTAAATTTCCTTTAGCTTTTCCGACGCGCGGCCGCGCACGACGGTCCGGCTTAGGTCGCCGAAATAACCATTGTGTTGCGAGCGCGGAAAGATATCGAAGATGATCGAGGTATTAGCCCGGATCGGGCCAGTGCCTTCATGGTGCGGATCGACGCATTGATTGCCCGAGGAAATGATCGTGTGACTCGGTAGCCACCCCTGCGCCATGATGGTCGTGTTGACCGCGGTCTTGAGCATCTCCGAAGTCAGCCGCGTACCGTTGAGATATAGATAACCATCGCGTTTAGGTTTTGTCCGCCGGAGCATGCGGATGCCCGATTCCAACCCGAGCCGGGCGATGCGCAGCGATTCGGTGATCTGTTTCACTTCAAGCGTGTTCTTGGTCTCGCGTTGTGGCCAGAAAGGGTCGCGCTTGATCTGCACGCTGTAACCCTTAGCGCGCAACTGGTCCAACAATAGCGCGGAGAAATTCGCCGGCACGATAAGCGAGCGAATGCCGCGCTCGCGAAAAATCAGATCAACTATGTCAATGATTCCTGCCGGGGTCTTGCCGAGCTTACGCAATTTTTTCTGATACAGGGATAAAGACACGACTCGGTCGGCGTGCGCTTGTTTGTTGGCGCGGTCGATCTCCAGGTCGCTCATGACGATGTGGCGGCGATTTTTATGCTCAAAGAATATAAACGGATCGGGCACGAAGAAACCGGTGGCGTAAAGCATGTTGGCGTCGCCTTCACTGGCGGCGTAAAGTAGGATCGCTTGATTCGGTTTTAGGTGGATCGGTTGCGGTGCCGATCCGCTCGATTTGTTTTGCGGTTTTTCCTTCGCTTCGAACATAGTCGTCGTCACGCCTCGATTCGTATTGGTTAACTTAGGCCTTCAGGCTTGGCGTAGCCGCGACGGCGCCGCCAATCATCTTAATCGAAAGAATACCACAAGCTCGAGTGGCTGTGTATCTACGGTAAATGCTCCTTAAGCAATCCGCCGTTGCCAGATAATTTTCTCGGGAGTTCGGTCACGCTAACAAGTTGATTCTCGAACCGCAAGTTTGCTTGTGAATTCGCGCGATTCAGTTGACAGTCGAATGCCTTTTGTTATGATGCCGCCACTCGCTGGCGAAACTATTTTGATTCGCGTCTAAGGAATCTCTCTCCATGACGATAGCCAACAATCTCGACAAGCTGCGCGAACTCAACGACAAGGCTGAAGCTGGCGGCGGCGCGGAGCGGGCGCGACGGCAGCATGAACAGGGCAAACTTTTGGCGCGCGAGCGTCTCAACATTCTGCTCGATAGCGGCAGCTTCGTCGAGATGGATCGCTTGCGCACGCACCACAGCACTGACTTTGGCCTCGAGAAACAAAAATTTTTAGGCGACGCGGTGGTGACCGGCTCCGGTGCCATCGATGGCCGGCTCGTTTTTGTTTACTCCCAGGACTTCACCGTCTTCGGCGGCAGCTTGAGCCGCGTGGTTGCCGACAAGATCTGCAAGATCATGGATATGGCGATCAAGAACGGTGCGCCGCTCATCGGCATCAACGATTCCGGCGGCGCCCGTATTCAAGAAGGGATCGATAGTCTCGCCGGCTATGGTGATATCTTTCAACGCAATGTCATGGCTTCAGGAGTAGTGCCGCAGATCACGGCGATCATGGGACCGTGCGCCGGCGGCGCAGTCTATTCGCCGGCAATCACGGACTTCATCTTCATGGTGAAGACCAATAGCTACATGTTCATCACCGGTCCGGATGTGATCAAGACCGTGACCCATGAAGAGGTATCGAAAGAGGATTTAGGCGGAGCGGAGACGCATACGGCCAAGAGCGGTGTGGCCCATTTTGCCGCCAACACGGAAAAAGACTGCTTGCTGATGATCCGCGAGCTGGTGAGTTTTTTGCCCAGCAACAATCAGGAAGATCCGCCGTTCCGTCCGACCAACGACGATCCGCTGCGGCGCGACAAGCGGCTCAAAGACATTATTCCAGACAATCCCAACCGGCCCTACGATATGAAAGAATTAATCGTTGGGGTCGTCGACGAAGGGTATTTCTACGAGGTTCAACCGGAGTTCGCGAGAAATATACTCATCGGCTTTGCTCATATCGGCGGTCGCTCCATCGGCATCGTCGCCAATCAGCCGAATAATTTGGCTGGCTGTTTGGACATCGACGCATCGGTGAAGGCCGCGCGCTTCATTCGTTTTTGTGATTGCTTCAATATTCCCATCGTCACTTTTGTCGACGTACCCGGCTTCTTGCCCGGTACCGAGCAGGAATATCACGGCATCATCCGCCATGGCGCCAAATTGCTTTACGCCTACGCCGAAGCGACGGTACCCAAGGTGACTATCGTGACGCGCAAAGCCTATGGCGGCGGCTATATCGTCATGGCGAGCAAGCATTTGCGCGGCGACATCAATTTAGTTTATCCCACCGGCGAGATTGCCGTGATGGGACCGGAAGGG
>DATLCH010000362.1:0-15557 GCA_035526465.1 Candidatus Limnocylindrales bacterium
GGATCTTTTGCACAGCCGCGATTTTCTCTATCTCGGCCGGGGTATCAATTATCCCATCGCCCTAGAGGGGGCGCTTAAATTAAAAGAGATATCCTACATCCATGCCGAGGGTTATCCCGCTGGTGAGATGAAGCATGGACCGATTGCCTTGATTGATGAAAAGATGCCGGTGGTCGTTCTTGCGCCGCGCGACCGCCATTTCGACAAAACCATGAGCAACCTGAAGGAAGTCGAGTCGCGCGGCGGTAAAATCGTTGTCGTAACCGACGACGCAAAAACCGCCCGCGAGATTCCCGCGTTTCGGGTCTTGACGCTGCCCAAAGGTTCGCATTATCTAACGCCGATCGTCATGACCATACCGCTGCAATTGCTGGCCTATTATATCGCCGTTCTCGGTGGTAAAGACGTTGATCAACCGCGCAATCTTGCCAAAAGCGTTACGGTTGAATAATGACCCATCGGTTACCAGGGCCGACGCAACTCGCAATAACGCTTAGTTCGCTCAAGCACCGAAATTTCCGTTTGCTGTTCTGCGGCACCAGCCTCTCCCATGTCGGTGATTTCATTCAAGCCATGGCGCAGAGCTGGCTCGTCTGGCAGATGACCAAATCACCCTTTCTTCTCGGGATCGTCGGCTTTGCCCAGGCTTTGCCGCGTTTGCTTTTGGGCGCCGTCGGCGGAGCCATCGTCGACCGGGTTGAACGGCGCCGGCTGCTGTTATGCACGCAATTTTTCGCCATGGCTCAAGCGTTGACTTTCTGGGTCTTGGTTCAATTCGGCTGGGTCGAGTTTTGGCACGTGCTGGTGCTGGTGCTTTTTCTCGGCACGGTGAATTCACTTAACCAGACTGCGCGACATTCGCTTATCAACAACATCGTCCCGCGGGAGGATTTGATGAATGCCATCGCGCTGAATTCTTCACTGGCCAATTTGGCTAAAATTGTCGGGCCGTCCTTGGGCGGCGTGCTGATCGGCGTTATTGGCATTGCCGGCTGTTTGTTGGTTAATGCGATTAGTTTCTTTGCGATCATCGTCACCTTGGTAATCATGGAAATTCCTCCAGGAAAAGCCAAGCTCGATAAAGAAGCATCCTTTTGGCAGGAGGTTTCCGAAGGTTATCGTTTTCTCCGCAGCGAGCGGCGCTTGTTAGCGGTCATTCTCCTGACTTATGGCGTTGCGATGGTAGGCACGCCCTATTCGCGTTTTCTCCCGGTGTTCGCTACCGATGTGCTCCATGCCGGTCCGACGACATTTGGTTTGTTGCTCGCTTCACCCGGAATCGGTGCAGTCTTCGCGGGGCTCGGGATCGCGTCGCTTGGGCGATTGCGAAGGCGGCTTCATTTCGTTGTCACGGCGGTGATGGCATTCTCAATCTCGCTGATGCTCTTTTCTTTTTCGCGCTCGATTTATCTTTCGATGTTATTTTTAGTCTTTGTCGGCGCTAGCAACATAGCGTTTCGCGCCGTCGCCAACTCCATCGTCCAAATGGAAACGCCGCCACAGTATCTCGGTCGCATGCTTAGCCTATTTTTTATGGATAAAGGTTTATGGTCTTTCGGCACGTTGTTCATCGGCAGTGTCGCGCACGTGATCGGTACGCCCAGGGCGATCACCGTTTCCGGTGCGTTCTGTGCGATCGCGGCATCGATTTTACTTTACCAACAACGGCAGGCGCGCGGCGGCCCGCTCGCTGAACAGTCAGATCGCCGCGTCGCGTAATATCCGGGCGGCATCTTCAGGTGCTACCGGGTTGATGTGCAGACCCGAGCCCCATTCGAAACCGGCGGCTCGTGAAAATTGCGGGAGTAAGCGGAATTGCCAATGGGAGTGCTCTCGCTCACGTTCATCCAAGGACAGCGACTGAATGAAATAATTGAACGGTGGATTTGTCTCTAGGCGGTCCAACGCGGCAATTACTTTCCGTGCAATTCCTGCGAAAGCAGCGAGACTTACGTCATCGGTGTCTTCGAAAGCTGGCGTGTGAATCCGCGGTAGTATCCAAGTTTCGAACGCGAAGCGCGGCGCGGAGGGGCAAAGCGCAATGAATTCTGCATTGTCGATGACCATGCGTGCGCGTGCGTGCATTTCGCGTCGAAGCAGCGCGCAAAAATAACAGTGCCCATTGCGCTGATAGTATTGGCCGGCGCTGGCGAGTTCAACTTCCACATCGACCGGCACGAAAGGTAATGCCACCAACTGCGCATGCGTATGTTCGAAGGTGGCGCCAGCACGTTCGCCGTGATTTTTGAAAAGTAACCTGAAGCGCCAACACGTATTCTCTCTCGCGGCGCGTAACCGCTGGCGATAGGCATAAACAACCCGGGCGAACTGGGATTGGTCCAGTGCTGCCAAGTTAGCCACATGAGTTGCACTTTCAATGATGACCTCGTGCACACCGATGGCCGCTGCTCGATCTCGTGTTTGGCGCTCTGGCGCTTTACCAGAGGAGACAGCGGGGTACTTATTGGGCACTACTCGGACGGACCAGCCGGGTTGATCGGGTGGCGAATCGCCTGGGCGGTCCGCCCATAACTCGGGCGGCGTTAAGTTTTCGTTGCCGGGGCAGAATGGGCAGACTTGGACTGAGTTTATGTTGACATCGGCACCGAGTTGTTTAGTGCGTGGCGCCCGTTCGGGGGCGATGATCACGCCACGTCCGGTGAGCGGGTCTTTTCTAATTTCCGACATTACTCATGGCGCGGCCGTGATAGTCTGTGGCTGATAATTCTTTGCGTAGAAGTAGAACTCGGATGAGCCCTGGCGGCTAGCCTCGGGCTTAGTACGTTGGACCGTCGCGAAAAAATCTTTCAGCTCAGCGCTATAGCTCTGTAAGTCGTCGCTGACGAAACTCTTGACCAATAATACACCACCTGGGCGGAGTAGTTCTTTGCCGACTTGCAGTGCCAGTCGATTGAGTTCTTGGCAGCGCGCCATGTCGGCGTCACGGATGCCGGTGAGTTTCGGTGCCATATCCGAGAGCACACAGTGCGCCTTGCCGCCTAGCAGTTCTTTAATCCTGCCTTGAGTTTCACCGGTCAAAACATCGCCTCGAAGCACTACCGTGTTGCTATCGCGAAAAGGCTGGATCGGCTGCAAATCTACGCCAACGACTTTGCCGTTGGGGCCTACGAGTTTCGCGGCGACTTGTAACCATCCGCCCGGCGCTGCGCCAAGGTCGACCACTTTGTCGCCAGCATTCATCAAGTGAAACCGCTCTTGCAGCTCGAGCAGTTTGTAGGCGGCGCGCGAGCGGTAGCCGTCCTGTTTAGCTTTTCTGAAAAAGCGGTCTTGAGGGATGTAAGCCATGTCTCACAGATAGCGGTCTTTACTTTACCTGATAGACGGCAATAAAAAAGCCCAGCCGAACGGTTCGGCTGGGCTCGTTAACGAGGCGATGTGATTCTATTTGGCTGTGCGCACTTGGAACTCGACGCGTCGGTTGATCGCCCGCGCCCAAGCAGTGTCGTGTTCGATCAGCGGTTTGCTTTCCCCGGTACTGACGGCTGACATGCGGCTCTGATCGATCCCCAACGACGCCAATTCATTCATCACGGTTTGAGCGCGCTGCAACCCGAGCTGTTGATTATAACTATCGTCGCCGCGATTATCGGTGTGGCCTTCGACGACAATGGTCAGATTGCCACGCTCTCTTAACCGTTGGGCGGCAAGATAGACTTGACCTTTACCCAAGTCGGTCAGGTACGCAGAGTCGAAATTGAAAGCGACCGGTGTGAAAACCAAACGCTCCACCTCAACTACCTTTTCCTGAACTTGAATAACAGTCTTTTCGACCGGGACTTCGACGATCTTAACATGTTCCGGCATCGGAACTGGCGGCGGCGCGGGTGGTGCCACTCGCACGGTGTGCACTGGAACCTTTTTGGCTACGCCGTAATCATGCAAGGTTTGTGGTTCAGCAAGTACGGTTGGGTGTGGAGTATGGCCAAAAAAAGCCTCTTGCGCCCGAGTGCCGCTGACGAGTAAGTGAAAAGGTCGAAAGATAGTCCACTCGGCCAGCCAGCCGACTGGATACGCGAGATAGGCAAGAACTCTTAATGGATGCGATTGGCTATCGTCGTATTCATCGGGGGCAGCAAAACTAGCTTGCCCCGCCAAACCAATTGCCATTGCTAAGGTCACAGCTTGGACGGTTCTTCTTTTCATGTTTAGTCCTCCTAAAAGGCTGACAAAACGGCAGTTTAAGAGGTAGGAAGTTATTTGTCAAACTTTTGTTTGGCGACTGACTTGTAAGCATCACAATCAACGGTTTAAGACACTCCAAAGATTTAAAGTACAATAGTTGGCACTTCACTTGAGGGAATTGGCATGAATGTAAATGTTGATAAAAAAGACCGTTTAATAACGATAACCTGGGATCAGCCGCCTTTGAACGTACTCGACCTATCTTTGTTGCGCGAACTCGATGCAATTCTCCTTGGCTGCGCGGCCGAGCCAGCGGTAGACGTCATAGTGCTGCGCGGCCAAGGATCCAAAGCATTCTCCGCGGGTGTGGACATTAAGGACCATACACCAAAGAAAGTGCCCGAAATGCTCGATGTGGTTCACGGCGTCATTCGTAAGCTTTTGAGCGTGCCCCAAATCACTGTCGCGGCGGTGCAGGGAGCCTGTCTCGGCGGCGGCTGCGAAGTTGCCAGCGTTTGCGATTTCGTTGTCGCCACGGACGATAGCTTCTTTGCTACGCCTGAAATTCTCGTCGGCTGCTATCCGCCGGTGGCGCTGGCGCGGTTCGCGACGCTCATCGGCTACCACAGGGCCGCTGAAATGATCCTCACCGGCCGTCGCTTCACTGCCCATGAAGCCCAAGGGATGGGATTGATCAATCGGGTGTTTGCCGATGCTGAACTAGAAACGGGCGTAGAGAGTTTGGTCGGCGAACTTCTGAGTAAGAGCGGCGCTGTCATGCGTTTGACCGTGAAAGCGCTGCGTGCATTATCGCTGGGTGATTTTGACGCGGCGCTCAGGCGCTCAGAGCAAATTTACTGCGACGAGCTTCTTAGCACCGCGGATGTCGAAGAAGGCGTGCAAGCATTTTTGCAGAAGCGTCCGCCACAATGGCGCCATCGTTAAAGATCGGCGCTCATTCGCGCGTTCCCTGGCTATGCAGATTTTCAAATAGGCGGCCATGTGATAGTTTCGCAGCGAATGGCTGAATTCGAAATCAAAATTGCCACTGACGCGCAGGAGATAGTTGAAGCGCAACGCTTGCGCTTCCAAGTGTTTAATCTAGAGCTGACCAAGGGCCTGCAAAGTTCTTATCAGAGTGGTTTGGATGTCGACCAGTTCGATCCTTTCTGCAACCATCTCATCGTCCGCGACACCAAAAGCAAGGAAGTTGTCGGCACCTATCGAATGATGCTCGGGGCACAGGCGCGCCAGCATTTGGGTTTCTATTCGGAAAAGGAGTTCGATCTAACGCGCATAAAAAAGTTGGATGGCGAGCTCTTGGAATTAGGACGGTCCTGCGCGCGCAAGGATTATCGCGACCGTGCCTTGCTGCCGCTCATGTGGGAAGCGATCGCCGACTATGTGCGAGCAAACCGGGTGCGTTATCTGTTCGGTTGCGGCAGTTTGTATACGACCGATGTCGCCGAGATTAGCGCCATCTTTGCGCTACTGAGAAACAAGTATTACGCGCCTGATAGTTGCCGGGTCGAGCCGGTAGCCGGATGCCGCTTTGAGGGTTTACCGGATCTGCAAGTGTGCAGTGCCGAGGAAGCGGCGCTGTTTCAAAAGCTGCCGAGTTTGATTAAGGGCTATTTGCGTATTGGCGCTCTGGTCTGCGGGCCGCCGGCACTCGACATCGAGTTCGGTACTGCGGACTTCTTTTTGCTTCTCGACTTTGGCAGCTTGAAGGAAGCCTTTCTTAAACGATTGGGCATGGGCGACTTGAGGGGCAATGAAGCGCCTGCTTAAACTTGCCGCGTTTCTATCTCTCTGGGTATTCTTCTTCGCCCTGGTCGCTCTGGTTCACCTGTGGATTTCGGTGCTCGGCATGCCCAATCGCTGGAAGATTATCAGCCGGATCAATCGCACGTACACGTTGCTATTGCGATCCATTCTCAACATCAAATTGACTATTGTCGGGAATGAGGGGCAGCTCGAACGCGGCGGTTATGTAATTATTGCCAATCACGTCGGTTACATCGATGGGATCGTACTTGGTAGTATTTTCCCGATCGTCTTCGTGTCAAAAAAAGAAGTGCGCAGTTGGCCTATCGTCGGCCAGTGGAACATTCTGTGCGGGACGGTTTTCATCGATAGGCAGCATAAAGAGCAGGTCGGCCTGCTGGTGCAGGAGATGTCCCGGAAACTGAAGCACGAAGCCAATATTCTGCTCTTCCCCGAGGGCACCTCGACGAACGGCGAACGGATGTTGCCTTTTCAAACCGTCCCTCTGGCGGCGCCTCTGCGCAGCCGGTCGGTGATCGTGCCGACGACTCTCGCATACAAATCCCTCGACGACGTGCCAATTAACGCGGTTAATCGCGATTTGATTTATTGGTATGGGGACATGGATTTCGTCTCGCATTTTTGGAAGCTGCTAGCGCTGCGCAGTATCGAAGTGCTGGTGACGATACAACCCAAAGTCGAATGCTTTCGCTATTCAGATAATTCCGCGGGACGTAAAAAATTGGCCGAGGACTGTTATAATCGCGTCCTCGGCCGAATAACGGAAAGTAGTTTGGATCAGGATGATGAGATAGAAGAGGACGGCGAACCGTTAGTTCGCGCTTAACTGTTTCTTGATGTTTTCGACGAATTCTTTAAGCATGGCGTCAGCCTTCTTGCGGATGATCGGTTGGCCGAATTCACCGATCTTGCCGAGAATGTTCACGTCGGTCTCAACAAGTAGCTCAGTCCGATTGGCGTCAATCTCTTTGAGGTTCATGATTGTCTTGCCGTTAACTGCGCCTGCCGCCATGCGGTCTTTTGCCTCGGCCCGCAACGCCGCGCGCCAATTGGTCTTGTCTTGTTCTTCGAGAATGATCTTACCTTGCAAGTTGAGTTTGATGGGACCCACGCGCACAGTTAAAGCGCCTTCATACGTCGTCTCGTCGATTTTGCTCACCGACTCCACCCCAGGTAATGATTTGGCTACCTTGGGCACATCCATCAAAAAATCCCAAAGCGGTTCGCGGGCTACGGGAATCTGGGCTGTCTGGGAAAATTTCAACGTTTTTTGCCTTTCTTGACGATCTTCTTTTTTGCCGGTTTGGGCGCCGCTTTGGCTTTAGCCTGCTGGCGAATGTCCGCGAGGGCTTTTTCCAAGGCGCGCCGGACAAACACTGCCGCCATATCGGTCTTGTAAGCTGCAGAACCTCTAAAATCGCTGATTGGGTCGACAGCTTGTTTGGCTTTTTCACCAGCCTCAGCGAAAGCTTCGGCCTTTAGCGGTTGACCGCGCAGTACTGCTTCCGCTTCGGTAGCGCGGATCGGTGTGACGCCGACGCTGCCGAGTGCGATACGCACATCGGCGATAGTCTTCATCGACTTATCAAGAGTCAATACCGCTGCCGCAGAAACGGTCGCATAATCATCAGCCGTCCGCGGCAGAAATTTAATATAGGCCGCGCCGGTATTTGGAGCCTGTTTGGGAACCATTACTTCGGTGATGATCTCGTCGGGATTGAGCACGGTTTCATAATAGTCTTTGAAGAACTCATCGAGCGAAATCGTCCGACTGCCCATCGGCGATGTGGCTTTCATTTTGGCGCCGAGCGCGATTAGGCTCGGTGGCGGATCTTGATTCGGATCCGCATGGGCCAAGCCACCGCCGACGGTGGCCATATTCCGCACGCGAAGTGTCGCCACATGGTGATAGGTTTCGGCAAGCATGGGGATGCGTCGGCGTACCAGCGACGAGCTTTCTACCGCCCGATGGGTGGCCAAACCGCCGATCGACAAACCGCCATCTTTTACCTCGATGCCATTTAAGCCGCGTACTGACTGCAGACTGACTAAGCAGGTGGGCCGGACCAGGCGTTGCTTCATCATGATCACCAAAGCAGTGCCGCCGGCGATCAATTTGGCGTCGCTGCCAAATTCTTTCAGCGTCGCATGAACTTCTTTAAGATTTTTCGGGGTGCGATATTCAAAAGGTATCATTGCGGTGTCCTTGCTATTTCGCGAATTGGTGCGCTTTCTGGATCGATTCGATGATTTTATAATAGCCAGTGCAACGGCACAGATTGCCCATCATCCAATCCTTGATTTCGTCTTCGTTGGGTTTGGGGTTTTCTTTCAACAGCGCGGTGGCGGCAACCACTTGGCCAGGGGTGCAAATGCCGCATTGAAAGCCGCCATATTGGATAAAGCTCTTTTGGACCGGATTGAGTTCGCCGTTTTTCGCGAGGCCTTCCACCGTAGTAAGATCGTGGCCGTCCGCCATGACCGCAAGGGTTAGGCATGAGCTAATCATGTCGCCGTCCATCAGCACCGTGCAGGCACCGCAGACGCCGACGCTGCAACCTTCCTTGGTGCCGGTGAGTCCGAGATCGTAACGCAAACAGTCGATCAACATGCGATTAGTTGGGACATCGACCTCGTGTCGTTTGCCATTCACGCGGAATTTGATCTTCTTAGTCATCGCTGTTCCTTTCGCAGAATGTATCGCGCGGAGTTTTCAGCCAGGCCGGAAAAACCACTAGGGCCTTCTTATAGTGAGAAATTGGTGAAACTGCAAGCCATTTTGCCGGCAAATTCCGCGCGAAATGATAGCTGAAGTGCAGCAAACGGTGCGCGCTCGATTACTATCGCTGAGGCGCTTTATGCCGATGGTTTTTGCCGATCGGAACCCTCTAACTCGCTAAAATTTGATCACTGAACGGATGCTCTGGCCTTCATGCATTAGATCGAAAGCCTCGTTGATCCGGTCCAAAGGCAAAACATGGGTAATCATGGGATCGACTTTGATCTCGCCGCGCAAATAACGCTCTACGTAGCCAGGTAATTGCGAGCGGCCTTTGACGCCGCCAAAAGCGGTACCGCGCCAGACGCGACCGGTCACCAGCTGAAAAGGCCGCGTGGCGATTTCTTGGCCCGCTGCGGCGACGCCGATGATGGTCGACTCGCCCCAACCTTTGTGGCAACACTCCAGTGCCGCGCGCATGGTGTTTACATTGCCAATACACTCGAAAGAATAATCCACGCCGCCATCGGTTAAGTCGACGATTGCTTGTTGTATCGTTATGCCGTCGGCTTGCGGCACGATGAAATCGGTGGCACCCAACTGCTTCGCCATCTCGAACTTTTTCTCGTTCAAATCGACAGCGATGATGCGTTCCGCCTTAGCCATGACTAGGCCTTGAATCACACTCAAACCAATACCGCCGAGGCCAAAGACGGCGGCGGATGAGCCCGGCCGTACTTTCGCGGTATTCAACACTGCGCCTATGCCGGTCGTCACGCCGCAGCCGAGCAAACAAACCTTGTCGAGCGGCGCTGCCGGATTGATTTTCGCCACGGCCATTTCCGGCAGGACCGTGTATTCGGAAAATGTCGAGGTACCCATGTAGTGCAAGATTTCTTTGCCGCCGAGCGAGAAGCGCGATGTTCCGTCGGGCATGACGCCTTTGCCTTGGCTGAGCCGGATGGCGCCGCAAAGGTTCGTCCGCCCGGACTTGCAAAACTTGCACTCGCCGCACTCGGGAATATACAGCGGGATCACGTGGTCGCCGGGTTTGACGCTAGCCACGTTGGCACCGACTTCCATCACCGTGGCGCCGCCCTCATGGCCCATGATCGCCGGGAACAATCCTTCGGGATCTTTGCCCGATAGAGTATACGCATCGGTATGGCAGACGCCGCTCGCGACAATTTTTAACAAGACCTCGCCTGTTTTTGGCGCGCCCACTTCGACTTCTTCGATGGTTAAAGGTTTACCGGATTCCCAGGCAACGGCTGCGCGCGATTTCATAGACTTCCTCCGTGACGCGGGTATGCGATCGCTGCGGAACGAAAATTTCATAACGTAAAATACAATCGGAAACTAGTGGCCCATTCGATTGCTTTCGCACAAGCTGCCAATTACCGAAACAGCGTGTGTGCAGCTTGCGCATGCGTGGAGCTGGTGTGACGGCGGCAGGAGGCGCGGGAACCGTTTTCTTTCGACCTAGCCCAAGCGACAACGGCGTTTAGTTCGTTCCTTCGCCGGCGCCGCGTATGGGAAGCGCAATATCTCATTTCAAACGTCGCATGGCAGAGAAAAAATCTCGGGACGATCCGCCAAATTTGCGCTGGGAAGACTTCTGGCGGTAATAACGACAGGCTCTCAGACGCGGCAGATCGTTTTGTCGCGTTCGCCCGCCGGCGGAGGTTCTGAATGGCTTATATGGTCCTTCTGCCAATCAGAGTAGTGTTTGCTGGTTTCTCGGAATCGAGGCGGATTCACTCTCAGAAGCGATATACGACTCTTGGACCGGCGTTGAAATAGGTAAAACCCGAAGCTGATCCCGCCGCGAAATTACCGCCCTCGACGTTGATTTCCAGTGAAAGATTCTCCAGTGGTTTGATTCCGATGCTCCCGCTGCCGCCATGAATGAAGTTATTGGACGCAATCCCGTTGCGGCGAAAAGTCTCATACCCGAGATAGCCCTCGACGTAGGCGTAATAAGTCCGATTATCGAAATACATAGACGTGAATCCGCGATTGGCTATGTAGTTGTTGGGATCGAAGTAGCCGCTGCCGGTCTGCTTTTGAAAGTCGAGCAAGCGAAAACGATGACCGATAACGACGCGTGGCTTCAGATATACCGAGTATTGCGTCGCCAATTGCAACTCGTTGGCGTGATTGCCGTCCGATAAACTTTTGTAGTTATAGCGGCCCTGGACGGAAAGCCGTTCGGTCAAATTTTGTTGTAGGTTGAAGCTACCAACCGTCATACGGATGCGATTTTGCACCAGTTCCGCGGTGTCGCTCAATACTTCTCGCGTCACGCCTGTGCCGATGCTGCCGTCAAACAGTTTTGCGTCTATCCGCAGCTGTCCGGTCGGAAACGTCGAGGTGTGACGGTCGGCAACCTGGCTGAAGCCAATGGCTACGCCGGCGCTTACCACATCGCTGAGTCGGCTGTAAAGTTTGGCAGAAAAATCTTCGGCGCGATTGGCGCGGGTGGGATCGCTCGCCTCCGTATGGCGGTAGTCCATACCGAGTTTCTGATTGCCGACCCAGTAAGTCGCCGCGAGGTTGTAACGGTCGACGCGGTTCTGATCGGAATCGGAATAGTAGTTGTAGCGGCCGTCGAGAGTCGGCCGGATTTCGTCGTCAATTTCCAAGTTCAATCGGGCCAGTTCACGTTGCTGCTTGGGAGTTCCGGGTTTCAAAGTATCGCGGCTCTCTAGGGCTGCAACGCGATTGCGCACCGCTAATTGCGCCCGCGCCAGGCCAGCGCGCGCGTCGAAATCGTCGTCACGAGCGACAATCTGCTGATAGATTGGGATGGATTCAGCATTGCGTCCTTGCCATTGCAACGCGTCGGCTTTGACTAAAAGCGCGTCTTTGTGCTGCGGTGACTGCGCCAAAACTCGATCCGCCTCGATGATCGCTGCCGCAAGCTCGCCGGACCAAGCGAGCACCCGCGCTAGGTGAGTTCGTGCGGGGATGTTTTGCGGCTCCAACGCCACAACATTTGCGAGCTCAGCACGTGCCTCCGCCAAATGGTTAGTCCAGGAAAGATAGATCGCCATCTGGACTCGTTCCGCGGCTGAGAAACCTGCGGCATCGAGGTTGAGCGCCCTAATGTAGGGCTCGGCGGCATCGTCGATCCTATCTTGGCGGACCAATTGATCGCCGAGTTGTTTATAGAGTTTCGCTTGGCCGCGCGGGTCAGGCGTTGATTGAATCGTCCGGCGGAGCTCCGATTCGTCTTGCGACACTGCTATCGAGGTGTAGCCGGAAATTAGAGTCAGCTGAAAAAACAGCGCAAACAAATTAACTTTGAGAGTGCGGCGTTTCGCGGGGATCAGATTCACGATGTCGGCGCCATTCCTACCATCGTTTTTTTGTGCCGAGCAGCTCTTGGGCATAGCCGATGACACAGATTGGGGACATGATCGCTTGATAGATCAACATGTAGACAAAGAAGCCGGCGAAATTTTGCCGTACTCTAAGCTCTAAAACATCGAATACCGCTTTTTGCTTTTTGTACATCGCCAACACTATCAGAAAAGCTAGCGGCATTACCAGCACAGTCATGGGACCCACAATGAAGCGATAACCCAAAAGAGCCAGAACAACGCCGGGAAGAAATACGAAAGCATAGAAAAGATCGATAAACGGGATAATAAAATCTATCGCCACAAAAAACGCTGCAAGCCGGGAAGTACTCCAGACCAGCTGCCCGTGTTGCTTTAAACCTTCGATCATACCGCGCGCCCAGCGTTTTCGCTGACGATAGAAGCCGATGAAGCTTGTTGGTGCCGAGGTGAAACCGATGGCGGTGGGCTCGAAACCAATGCGCCAACCACTTTTGATGAGCGCCCATGTCATAACAATGTCCTCGCCGATTACCGACGGCCAGCCTTTGTGGGCCTTGACGACTTTGCTGTGGAACGCACTGAACGCTCCCTGAGCTACCAGTGTGCCCTGATAGAGCGACTGCTGTCGTTTTGCCGAGGCAATGCCGGTGAAGTAGTCCCATTCCTGCAGGCGAGTCATGAAAGTGGCTCGAGAATTTTTCACCAACACACAGCCGGCGACCGCGGCGGTGTCTTGCGGATCGGTTAAAAAGCGCGTGACAATGCGTCGGAGTGCCTGGGGATGTAGGAATGTATCGGCATCGATACAGACGAGGATGTCATGTGCTACATACTCCAGTCCTTGGTTGAGCGCCATCGCCTTGCCGCCATGATTGCCCCGAACGATTTTGACGTTGGCCAACTCCAGAGCTTCGATCACTCCTACCGTATTGTCGCTCGAGCCGTCGTCGACGACGATGATCTCGACAGTCCCCGAATAATCTTGGGCGGCGATCCCGCGAAAAGTCTCCGCTATGTTTTCTTCTTCGTTATAAGCCGCGATGAGTAAGCTGATCGGCGGATATTCGAGCAGCCGCGGCAAGTCGGGCGGCCGATCGAGGACGACGCTGGAAAGAATATGCGCGTTAAGAAACCCGGGCAGCAAGGCAATGAAGAAAATAATCCCAACGGCTGTGAAATAGCCGGTAATCGGGGAGAGTTCGCCAATCCAGGATTGGGCGAGATACCAGGAAACCGTGACCCATAACATCGCTAACAACGTCGAAACTATAAATTTACCCTTAACCGGAAGGTAATAAGGACGCTTACTGCGTTGCCATTGGGGCCACGTTAAATTGGATGTTGGTTCAGACCATCGCGCGACGATACTTGGCTCCCGCCATGACGTTTCATCGCTGGGAGTCACAGTGTCGGATTGCTTTCGCTTCAACGAGCCGTTGGCCCGAAGACTATCGTTTTGGTCTTGCATATGGGGTTTACCGCGCTTTTTTCTAGAGACCGAACATTCGACACAACGCAACGCCGATACCAACGGAGATTGACCGAGATTCGGTCGTTTTTTGGAGTTTTCGACCCTAGCTTTTCGTCTTCGAACGAAGTCTTCGGAACAATTTCGACAAAGAGCAGTGCCTTGACCAACATTTTGGCCGTATTGCGAGGTACGACCGACTTTCAGGCCGCGATGGTTCATTGCAGGAGCCAGTGCGGTAAGTTTTCCCGCTGATCCGATCCGGGATAATCACATTTTGCCGGGGCAATTAAGGTTGCATTACCGCATGGAATCGTGGAAAGGATAGAAAAAATCTAAAGGGGGACGCTTATGTTTCTTGAGATGAGAACCTACGTATTGAAACCGGGCATGACCAATAATTTTGTCGAAGGCTTTGCCGCGGGTTTGCCGGCGCGGTTGCAAATTTCCAAATTGCTAGGTTTATTTTGCTCCGAGGTCGGTGGATTGAACCGGGTAACTCATGTCTGGCCTTACGAAAGCTTTGAGGACCGTGAGCGCATCGGTAATGAAGCGCGTAAGACTGGGAAGTGGCCGCCCAAGACTCAAGAGTTTATCGTTACCCAGGAAAACAAAATTATTCAGTTGGCGCCGTTCTCGCCGCCGTTGCCGGAAAAGAAGCTTGGCGAGATTTATGAGTTTCGCACTTACACCTATCAGCCCGGCACCATGCCCCTCGTTATGGAGCGTTTCGGCAAAGTCATTCCAGAACGGACCAAAATCTCCCCGTTGGTGTTCGCCGGCCAGACTATGATTGGTCCTTTGAACCAGTTCATTCATGTGTGGGCTTACAAAGATGCTGGCGAACGCGAGCGGCTGCGCGGCGAGGCGGCGAAGAAAGTTGCCGGTTGGCCGCCGGCGACCCGGGAATTTATGGTCGCACAGGAGAATACGATCATGACTCCCGCCGCTTGCGCGCCGTTGAATTGACCTCAGCTTCAACAGCACTGCGGCGATCCGCGCGTTGTGTGGCCCGGAATGCGATGCGAGTGCAAAAGGGGAGCGTTCACGCTCCCCTTTTTTTGCCTAATTCTTTGTCGCTGTGCCGGCTGAATGGCTGGAAGTGATAGTGTTTTTTAGATACATCGTTGCCATGTCTATGTTTTACAAATCGCTTATTCGACCAGTTTTATTTCGCAAAGATCCGGAAGAAAGCCATGACGCCGTTTTGCGCATGTTGGCGCGCAACGAGTGGCTTTACGGCACGCTTGAGGAATTTTACAAAATCGAAGATGAACGACTCGAGGTTAAAATCGGCCCACTCGCTTTTGCCAATCCGGTGGGGCTCGCCGGCGGTTTCGACAAGAACGCGTTAGCGCCAAAAATGATTTCGGCCTTTGGCTTCGGATTTATGGAAGTTGGAGCGATTACTGCGCAAGCACAGCCCGGCAACCCTAAACCTCGGTTATACCGGCTGCCGGAAGACGCCGCTTTGATCAATCGACTGGGCTTCAATAATGAGGGCGCCGAAGCGATCGCGATCAGGCTCGATTGCTTGCGCGCTCGGGGCGGGCGGCCGAAGATTCCCCTGGGTATGAACATCGGCCGTACCAAGATCGTCGAGACTAAAGATGCGGTGGCGGATTTTCTTTCTTGCTTCGACGCGCTGTTTCCGCACGGTGATTTCTTCACGGTTAACGTGAGTTCGCCGAACACGCCGAACTTGCGCGAGCTGCAGGATAAAAATTTGTTGAGTGAGCTGCTTTCGGCCCTCCAGGAAAAAAATACGCAACTCGCCAAGCAGGCAAAGATCGATCCGAAGCCGGTATTCGTAAAAATCGCTCCCGATATGGAATTCGATCAAGTGGACGAAATTATCGAAGTCGTTGACCAGGAGAAGCTGACGGGGATCGTCGCTACCAATGCGACCGCGTTCAAACGCGAAGGCCTGAAATCGGCCAACGGTCGTGAGCCTGGCGGATTAAGCGGCCGGCCGATTACGGCGATGGTGACGCACTTCATTTCTCACATCTATCGTAACACTCGCGGCAGACTGCCGGTTATCGGAGTAGGCGGTATTTTCAACGCCGAAGATGCTTACGAGAAGATCAAG
>DATLCH010000047.1:0-3569 GCA_035526465.1 Candidatus Limnocylindrales bacterium
CTTGAGCCGGGTGATCACGAAATCGCGCATGCGCGATGAAGAGCAGTCGGAGAAATATAACGCGATGGTCAAGAATCTTTTGGAGAACGGCTACTGCCAGAGCTGTGTCGACGTCGTGCTCAAGTATGCCGCCAACAATCTTTGGAAAGACTAAGGCGGGAGACTCTGCGTCGACATGTCAACCATCTTTCGCCCGTACAATACGTCCTCCGGTCAACGCAGCGATCGCAGTGCCGGCGATCGTCTACGCCACCGGCAAAAAGTCCGCGAAGCGATTCGCAACAATATTGCCGACATCATCGCCGAAGAATCGATCATCGGCAAAGATCACAACCGAATCATTAAAGTTCCTATCCGCGGCGTGAAGGAGTACCGCTTTATCTATGGCGACAATACTCCCGGCGTCGGCGAAGGCGGCGATGGTGATCCCAAGCCGGGAGATGTCGTCGGCCAAGGTGAGGATGGCAAAGCCGGCCAACAGGCCGGCAACCGTCCCGGCATCGACTATTACGAGACCGACGTCAGCTTGGATGAGCTCATCGACTTAATGTTCGAGGACCTCGTGTTGCCGGACCTCGAACGCAAGCGTTTGCGCAAAATCGAGTTTGAACGATTGATCAAACAAAAGGGCTATCGTCGCAAAGGCATCAGAGTTCGCCTAGACAAGAAGCGCACCGCGCTGTCACGAGTCAAACGCAAAAAGGCGATGCAGCGTCGGCAGCTGGCGAGGCCGCAAGGGCTTGGAGAATCAGCCTCGTCGGAGCGTTTCCCCTTTCACAAAGACGACCTGCGCTATCACCATACGGTGACCGACACTCGCGAGGAGTCCAATGCCGTGGTTCTGTGCATCATGGATACCTCGGGTTCCATGGATACAATGAAGAAATATTTGTCCCGCAGTTTCTTCTTCCTCCTTTATCAGTTTATCTCCACTCGTTATCAAAACGTCGAAATCGTTTTCATCGCGCATCACACCGAAGCTAAAGAGGTCACCGAAGACGAATTTTTCCATAAGGGCGAGTCCGGCGGCACAATGATCTCGTCCGGCTATATCAAAGCGCTGGAGATTATCGAGCAGCGTTATCATCCGGCACTGTGGAACGTTTACGTGTTTCATTGTTCGGATGGTGACAATTTCGAGTCCGACAACCCGGCGACACTCAAAGCAGCACAAGAACTCGCCAAGGCCGCCAATTTGTTCGGCTATGGCGAGATCAAACCGCTCGGCTCGGGCTACTATGGCAGCAGCTTGATTGGCTTTTTTTCGCAGATACAGGAGCCTAACTTTCTTGCCGTGCAGATCCAGAAGAAAGAAGACGTTTGGAGTTCCTTCAAGACCTTTCTGACCAAGGACCGCGCCAAAGAGGACGCCGCCTGAGATACATCATGGCCACCGATTACAACCTGGACGATCTTGAACGTTGGAACGAGCGCATTCTCGAGCTTGTGCAACGCTTCGGGCTGGACCATTTCGATCAAGAATTTGAAATTTGCGATCACGAGGACATGATTTCCTACATGGTCTACTCGGGTATGCCGTCCCATTATCCGCATTGGTCCTACGGCAAAAGCTTCGAAAAACTCATGACTCTCTACGACTATGGCGTCAGCGTCTTGCCCTATGAGATGGTCATCAACTCCAATCCGTCAATTGCCTACCTGATGCGTGACAACAGCCTGGCATTGCAGGTGCTCACGATCGCCCACGTCTACGGGCACAACGATTTTTTCAAGAATAATTTCACCTTTCGCTCTACACGCGCCGAATTCACCATTGAAAATTTCAAAAGTCACGCCAACCGGGTGCGCCATTATGTCGAAGATCCAAGCATCGGCCTGGAGCGGGTGGAATCTGTCGTCGACGCGGCCCATGCTCTGTCACTGCAATGCCGGCGCAACTTGGCGGTGCGTAAGCTCACTGCGCACGAAGAACGGCAGCGCAAAATCGAAGAAGCCAAACTGCCGGACGACCCCTTCCACGCGGTTCACCGCCGACGCGAGATCGCCGAACCCGATCTGCAAAAAGTGCCGCTCTACCCGGATCAAGACCTATTGTTATTCATCCGTGACCGCAATCCGCTTCTCGCCGAGTGGGAGAAAGATCTATTAACGATCGTTCACGAAGAAGCCCAGTACTTCATTCCACAAATCGAGACCAAGATAATGAACGAAGGTTGGGCGAGCTTCTGGCATAAGCGCATCCTGGAAACTCTCGAACTTCCTCAAGGGCTGCATCTGGAGTTTCTCGTGCGCCACGCCCAGGTGCTCCGCCCCTCGCCAGGCAGTCTCAATCCCTATCACGTCGGCATGAAAATCTGGGAGGACATCGAGAAGCGCTGGAAGAATCCGAGCGCCACGGAGGAAAAAGAATTCGGCCCGCGCAAGAAAAGCGCCAATGAAAAACTTTTCGAAGTTCGCGAGGTCGAGCGCGACAGTTCGTTTTTGCGCCGCTACCTGACCGAAGATCTGATCCGCGAACTTAATCTGTTCGAATATAAGAACCAGGGAAACCAGCAAGTAATCAGTCATGTCGCCGACGAAGACAGCTGGCAGCATATTAAAGACACGCTGATCCGGAACGTCGGTACCGGCACGATCCCGGTCATTAAGGTGGTCGACGCCGATTACCGCAACAACCGTACGCTCTTGCTGCAACATGACCATGACGGCCGCGATCTACAGTTGGAATATGCTGAGAAGACTCTTCAGTACGTGCAGCAACTGTGGGGGTACGACGTTGCCATGGAAACTGTGATCGATGACCAGCGAACTCTCCTGGAGCTCTCGGACCGCAAACTCGCCATCAAAAAATCGGCCTGAGTGCCGGTTCGCGTTGCTTGCCAAAAAAATAGCTGCGTGCGACTACTTGTTAGCACCAGTGCGGCCATGGCAGCGATACTCAGCATCAGTGAAATTCATCGGCTTATCTCCAATCGTTTGGATGAAGAAGCTTTCGCCAACAAAACGCTCGCCGGCATCATCGGCGACGCTCCTTCGCAATACTCAAAGAGTCCGGCTCTGTGGAACGCCGCGTTTCGTCATTTCGCAATCAATGCGATTTACTTGCCGTTCGATGTCGACGCGGTCCATCTTGCCGATTTATTACGGCTGTTGAGAGATTCCGAACAATTTATCGGCGTCAATGTCACCGTGCCGCACAAAGTGCGGGTGATCGATTTCCTCGACGCGCTCGACACCGGCGCCGCGCGCATCCAGGCCGTCAACACAGTCGTTCGTGACTCAAGTGGCAAACTGACCGGCTACAACACCGATGGCGAAGGATTCGTCGATAGCGTGCTCCTGCCGACTCCGGAGCACCCGGAAGGTTTTGTGTCCTCGCTCGACGGGATGGATGTTTTGCTCTTAGGCGCGGGTGGCTCGGCGCGCGCCGTGGCATTTCACGCTAGCGATCATATCGGCAAGGGTAGACTGATCATCGCCAATCGGACGCTCGCTCCTGCTCGATCTCTCGCCGCGGAGATTGTGAAACTCGGGCGCCGAGCCATTGCCATCGACGAAGCGGATGTTCCAATATGGGCGCCAAACGCCGGACTGATCGTGAATGCCAC
>DATLCH010000127.1:0-5440 GCA_035526465.1 Candidatus Limnocylindrales bacterium
GTGCGCGCGCACCTGATGAGCGATGTTCCGCTAGGGGTGTTTTTGAGTGGTGGATTGGACTCAAGTTTTATCGCCGCGCTGATGGCGAAGCACATGAATGCGCCAGTCAAAACGTTCTCCGTCGGGTTTGAAGAGAAGTACTACAGCGAATTTGATTATTCGCGAATCGTGGCCCGTCATATCGGCGCCGAACATCACGAAGTTACGCTCACCCCAAAGGTTTTGTTCGACACGCTTCCCAAACTCATTTGGCATGAAGATGAGCCTCTCAAAGGCGCCGCCAGCGTTGCCTTGTATTTCGTTTCGCAATTGGCAAAGCGTCACGTCAAGGTTGTGCTAACCGGTGAGGGAAGTGATGAACTTTTTGCCGGATACAACCATCGTTACTGGGGAACTTTGGTGGCTCGGCGGTTGGCGCGGTGGGGCGGCCGGCTAATTCCCGACATCGCAAGACGAAAAATTATACGCAAGATGCTCTGGGAACTTCCAATACCGCTGCCGCTGAAGAAAAAAATCAGCCATACTCCGCTTTATTTGTCGGACACCTCGGAAGGACTTTTTTTTGACAATTTTCACAGTATTTTTACCCGCGACATGCAACATGAGTTGCTCGACGCTAATTTATCTCGTGGCCTGACAGACTGTGATCCTTACGAGAATGCCTTGGCGATTTTGAATAGCTCAAAGTCGGATTCATTCCTGCATAAAATGTTGTATACGGATTTGAATACAGATCTCGTCGAATTGCTCATGAAGCAGGATCAAATGAGCATGGCGGCATCGTTGGAGAGCCGCGTGCCATTCCTGGATCATGTGCTCGTCGAGTTCGCTGGAACATTGCCGCCTCAGCTGCGCCTGCAAGGCCGTTCCGGGAAATGGCTTGTGAAAAAGGCCGCGGAGGCGTTTCTACCGAAACAGATCATTCATCGCCCGAAGATGGGCTTTCCGGTGCCGTTCGAAAATTGGATCAAAGAAGACCAGAGCGGTTTTATCAGCGATGTGCTTTTGGGTTCGAGCGCGAAGTCGCGTGGTTACTTCAACCCGTCTTACATCGAGAAATTACTGCATTGGCACCGTGCCGGCATGCGTGACTGCCACAGCCAAATATGGATGCTGCTCAATTTCGAACTTTGGCAGCGAACTTTTTTCGATGGCCACGCGCAGGAATTCGACAAAACCCCGGAGATTTCTGCCTGCGGCAGCGGCAGCCATGTTGGCGTCCACGGAAGATTCTCACGCACTACTGGCAATTTCCAAGCAGACTGAACGCCAGTCTCACAATCGCACAGCTGTCTTGCTATGGGCATATAAACGTCGCTGTTTTGCTTCGAGAATCATACGTTCAGCATCTTCGGCCAGTAGATAGCGGGCTTCGACAAGGATGCGCGACGCTCGACTCACTTGGTGCACATAGTCGTTATTGTCATCGTAGCGCTCTTCGAGGGATAGTCGCGGATCGCCGGTCTTGCGCCGTTGCGATTTGGTCGTGGGGAATGGCATGAATGAGCCGAGCAAGCCGGACAGTTCGCCTTCTGCGCGGCCGCGTGGCCGCAAGTTCCATCCAGTGTAAGTTCCGATAGGCACTACGATGGCCGGCAGACGAATGCCGGCGATATCATTGCCGTCGGCGTCCGCCTTGGGCACGAGAATTTCATAAGCCTTGCCGAGCGGTTTCGGCGGATGGGTTTCGATCTTGCCGCTCAAGATATGTTTTCCGTAGTCGAGAAATAGCTGGCGGTTGTGCCGGCCGACGAATTTCACGCCGGGAATTTTTGGAAAGCCGTTGCGTGTCGGCGGCACCAGGGTCCCATCCTTGACGGTTGGGTAGCGGCTCGGCGGCGGCGGAATATCTTTCGTCGCCCACAAATCCATGGCGACCGTCAGGGCGCGCAGAATGTCGCCAGCCGGTAACGGATTGACCAGAAACTGGCTGCCGTCTTTGGTCGGCTCGGAGCCGAATGGGCTGTTGTGTTGGGCACTGGCAATAACGTAGAGACGGACGTTATCGGGTAAGGTCAGGTCGTCGCCTCTGCCGTCCGTGTGCGCCAGGCAGCCGCGCTTTTGCCAATACTCCGTTGAAGTCTGAGTGTGGCAAACAAGCGGATCGGTTTTCGGACGTTTCAATATGCCGTCGTGTCGCCCACTCTGGGCGTCTTTGATGATGTTATAGGCGTGCGGAAAGAGTTCCGGGTCGAGCTGGTTGGTGTGTTGTTGCGATGATGTTACCGGACGAGCGAATTCATAATTCAAATACAACCGGCCGCCGCCGGCGACATGAGGTGCAATGGCGTCGAATACTTTGTGCCCCGACTCGTCTTCGTTGAAACCGTGGTAGATGTTGAAACCATGGTAGATAAAGTCGCGCAGATAACGTCCGCTCTGAGAGCGGCCCCAGGCATAGGCGTGGGTGATCCCCCCGCTGGTTCTTCCTCCGTCGCGGACGGAGAGAGGCGGGCGCAACGGATTGGCTTTGCCGGCGCGGTCTTTCGATTCGAATCGCAGAAACGATACAAAGTCACGAACCACGGCGAAGCCCAGACCCAAGACGAGCGGATTTTTTGCCTGGTAGATGAACTCGTAAATATATCCAGGCTTGTAGCCGGCGCGCAGATAAAGATCGGTGCCGCTGGCTTTGATGATTTCATTACCGCTGTGCGGGGTTTTTGCTGCTGCGCCATATTCCCATTCATTCGCCGGAATAGGAATTCTTTTGCCATAGGATTTTTCGCGCACGGTGAGCATTGCCTTTGATTTGTCGCGCGACGCTGTCTCGTAGCTCTTCACCCGCTCGTCGCCGCTGAGCGGCTGTGATTTAACGCCTTTCTCGTCCACAACAATTTCCGTGCGAACAGTCGCGATAATCGGTTTGACTGTGTTGGTCGCGACCGGAACGTTGAGCACAAGCCAGTTCTTGAGCGGCATCAAGTCGCCCTGCCAGCCGCACCAGACAATCGTATAGCCGTGGCGCATGAGAAAACCGTTGCCGGCATCTTCCAAGGTCGTTGGATCGTTGGCTTCCGGCGCGTCGTTAAGGAAGCCCAAAATGCGCTTGCTGCCGCGGTTGGGCGCGTCGAAAAAAATCTTGCCATTGCCGCGTGCCATATCGAGCGGTTTCAATATGCAAAAGTTGCCGGAATATTCGACTCGTCCGCGTTGGTTGCGCGGCGCTTTCTCGACGTTGACGATAATCCGGTTCCGCCGATGCTTCGGATCGACTTCACCGTAGATCATGCCAACGAGTTTTTCATAGGCGCCGGTGATGCCAAATTCATGCCCGCCAGCGAAGCGTTCTCTTCTTTGGACAACGAAGCGATTGATCATAGGATGAGTTGAGAATGGATAATTGAAAATTGACCGTGGGGAAATGCAACGGGCTATTAGTATTCGTTGAAGATTCGCTGCAAATCCTTTGGATCCTTGGTTCTCGTCAGGCCGAGCATCAGTAGGATCCGCGCTTTGTGCGGGATCAGGCTGTCGCCTTGTATAAACGGATCGTTCCAATCAACGGGAATGCGGCCCTGGCCGCCGCGGCTGGCGAGCACGACCGGTATTCCCGACGCGGCAATTTTCTCTACTCCGCCGAGTTGGTCGGCGGAGGGGCGGCCGTTGTAGGCATAACCGCTAATTACTAAACCTCGGGCGCCGGCGGCCACGCAAGCTTGCGCCGCGGCGTCGTCACCGCCGACGTATGCAGCAATGACATCGACGCGTGGCAGTTCGCCGATATCGCGAATGTCGAACTCGGAATGGAATGTGTGGCGCCTCGTGGGAGTAGCATAAAAAGACACCTGGTCGTCCTCGATGTGGCCAAGCATGCCGCGCGCCGGGGAGTGAAAGCCGCCGGGGCGCTGGTTGGTCTTCACGACTTCGCGCGCCGAGTGGATCTCCTCGTGCAATGTTACCAGCACCCCTTTGCCGCGGGCTTCCGGCGTCAATGCCAAACGAATCGCATCGAGCAGGTTGCGGTCGCCGTCGTTGCCGACTTCGTCATGTTTGCGTTGCGAAGCGACGATGACCAGCGGTTTTTCCGTATGCACACAGAGGTGAAGAAAGTAAGCGGTTTCTTCAGTGGTGAAGGTGCCGTGGGTTACGATGATGCCGTCGACGCGGGCATCTTCCGCTGCGGCGGTGGCGGCGCGAGCGATGTCGAGCCATTGCGCCAAACGCATCTGGCCGCTACGCACCCGCGTTGCTTCAATGACCTCGAAGTCGGCCATAGTCTTGGCTTGCGGTATGTCGCCGAGCACTTGGTCGATGGCGATAAGGCCGTGACCCGTATTGGCGATGGTTCCGCCGGTAGAGATTATTCTAACGAGTGGCATGAGCTTCCTTATCGGCGATTCGACGCAAGAATGTCTCATGCCCATACCATCGGACGATTCCGGCCGTCAACCGCGCCGAAAACGAATGATATCTTAGCGCGCGTGACGAGCAGGAAAGTTGCGTCACCGGCGCTAAGTTGCTAAGAGAGCTTGCACATGGGCGGTTTTACAAAGTGAAACGGGAGCGAAACATGGGGAAACAAGTGCACGCTGTGCTCGCGTCCATACTGATCAGTTTGAGCTGCGCGTCGCTGCTCTGGGCGGCCGAAGTCAAACGGCCGCCCGAATGGGACAAGATCGTGGATGCCGGCAAGAAAGAAGCTAAGGTGGTGATCGCGATCCCCCCGTCCAACGAGCTCCGCAAGGAACTCGAAACCGTTCTCAAACAAAAGTTCGCCATAGAGGCGGAGCTGATTGCAGCGCCGGGACCTAAGAATGCCAGCCGGATCGCCGCCGAAAAAAAGGCTGGCGTGAATTATTTCGATGCGATCATTTGCGGCACCGGCACCGCGGCAGGGCTCACCCATGACGGCATGCTCGAACCAATGGAATCGTTCTGGGTGCTTCCCGAAGTTAAGGACGCCAAGCAATGGTGGGGCGGCCATATTTGGGAGGACAATGTCAGCACGAACAAATTTTTATATTCCTTTCTCGCCGACGTGGCGACCCATGGGATTTGGTACAACACCAGTTTGGCCAAAGCGGACGAGCTCAAGTCCTTCGACGATTACTTGAATCCCAAGTGGAAGAGCAAGATCGGCTTTAGCGATCCGCGCGTGCCGAGTTCCGGGCAATCGATTTGGTCGTTTATGTGGGAGCTGAAGGGCGAAGAGTTCCTCAAAAAACTTGTTCAGCAGGAACTCTTCTTGACGCGTGATTTGCGGCAGCTCGCCGATGCCCTGGCGAAAGGCAAAGTTGCCATGGCGTTCGGCCTTGGGCGCAGTCAGACCGATCCGTTTGTCGACGCGGGTCTGCCGATCAAGCCGGTGCCGGCGCCAAAAGAAGGATTGCCGGCGAGTAATTCCTTCGGCGTCATTGGTATTATCAAGAATCCGCCCAACCCGAATGCGACGAAAGTATTCGTCAATTGGTTTCTCAGCCGCGAAGGCCAGGAGTGG
>DATLCH010000052.1:0-5387 GCA_035526465.1 Candidatus Limnocylindrales bacterium
TCGGCGGCAGCACAGTTTGTTTACGACCTACGTTACCGTATCGGCGAGTATTCGTTGCGCGGATTTATCGCATGCTTGCCATATGTGCCGTTCACGGCCGTCGAGCGATTTACCTATCTCGCCGCTTGGCTGTCATTCAAATTCATGGCGCAATACCGCCAGCGCATGGAACAAAACGTCGCCTCGACATTGGGCGACGAAATCGCTAGTGAGGCGGAGCGAAAACAGCTAATTTGGCGCGCCTGGAAAAACTTCGCAAGAGGTGTGCTCGATACCACAGCGATCATGCATCATTCGAAGAAACGCATCATCGACGGTGTGCGTCTCGAAGGCGAAGAGCATTTACAACGAGCCTTGGCCCAAGGAAAAGGCGTACTGGCTTTGAGCGCCCATCTTGGCAGCTTTACTCTGATCGGCGCGCGCTTGGCAGCGAGCGGCTATCCGTTTAGTGTGGTCGTGAAACATCCGGCCGATAAGCGCTTTGCCCGGCTCACCGATGATTATCGTGCGCAGATCGGCATCCACACGATCCCTGCCAAGCCGCGCCGTGAAGCGGTCCGTGGTCTGCTCAAAGCACTGCGCGAAAATCGCATTGTCCTGGTGATCGCAGACGAGTTCAAGTCCGGCGACGTCATGGTGAACTTTTTTGGCATGCAACTTCCGGCGCCGCGCGGACCGGCGACTTTGGCGTTGCGTACCGGAGCGGTGACACTGCCGATGTTCGCCACACGTGAGCCGGACGATACTTTGCTGCTGTCTGTGGGCGCGCCGATTTCTCCCGTCCCTTGTGAGGATATCGAAGCTAGTGTGGTGGCGACCACGGCGGTCTATACCAACCACCTGGAAGCGGCAATTCGCCGTTATCCCGATCAATGGAATTGGTTGGGCTTGCCTAATCGAAACGGCAAAGAGTCACGCGCCGAACTAGCGCTGCGCAGGAAAGAATGGAAAAAACGAAGAGCCGCTAAAGGCGCAGCCGGCGAAACCAGAAAAACCGCCACAGGAGCTTAATTAGGCGATCCTAACTTCGAGTCGAATCCCGGATTGAGAATCCTTTTGTTCTCCGTAGCTTCCAGGTAGCGCATGAACCGGTATTTGTTTTCGATTTCATCGAGCTTGAGCGGCGGCAGATCTTTAGGTTGTCCCGGATCGACTTTCGCGGCGATTAAGGTTAGCTCGTTGCGCTCCCAAGCTCGGCGAAACTCCAGGCGAAATTCTTCCAGGGAGCTGACCCACAGGGCATGTTTGTAGCCGGTGCCCTTGGCGATAATCACCGCATCGGTGCTGCGCGACGCGGTGGCGGTGCCGCCAGACGCTTCATAGATTTCGTTATCGAATAGTAGATGAATCAAATTCCCCGGGTTCTGTTGCGCAATGGTTGGCAAGCCGCATAGATTCATTAAAAATGCGCCATCGCCATCGATAGCGATCACTTTGCGGTGCGGCAACGCAATCGCCAAACCAGCAGCGATCGAAGACACCAGACCGAGAGTGCGCGTCTTGAGATTTCCGTCGCTCGGACGGACGGCCCACCACTCACGCGAGGCCCAGCCCGTGGAAACGGCGGGTGCGTCCTGGGCATCCCCGCTGATCGCCTTCAGATATTCATAGCGTTGCATTATTTTACTCCGAGTACACTTTTGGTAAGGAGAACTGCCACCGGCTTTTTCGAGTCGTCGGCGAGAATCTGCGCGCCTGCGAGGGTGTCATCGATCTCTTCCGGCTTGCGGAGCACGTAGCTGCGAAATCCCATCGCCTGCAACACCGGTTCGGTGACCGATCCGAGGGTGGTGAAGCCGCGGTCGCCGATATCGCCGGCATAATAGATCAGCATCAAAATCGGGATTTGCAGCTGCAATGAAGTGGTCGTCAGAGCGTTGCAGCTATTCAGGAAACCGGCGTTCTGCATGATGATCGCGGTCTTCTTGCCCGCTAAATATGCGCCAGCGCAGATACCGATGCCTTCCTCCTCGCGGCATAGCGGTATGTGCTGCAACTCCTGGTCACGTTCCACGGCGCGGATCACTTCGAGCATTTTTTCGTCCGGCAGAGTAGCGACAAAGTCGATGCCGGCCTTTTTTAAACCGGCGACGATGGCTTGCCCCGCGAATACCGGATCATTGGTCGTCATTGGTTTTCCTCAAGTGAGATGGTCGGCTAGCTAGTTTCGGTTGACTATCGCTACTGTGGATTCCATGATGATGTCAAGAGAGTTGCCGCGACACTAGGCTTGCAGCGGAAGGACAAAGTTTGTAGTGATGGACCACCAACCATGACCGAAAAAGAAGTGAAAGTCAGCAAACAGCATGTCTGGGTCGGCGTCGAAGATCGCCACGTCCATCTGGGTTTGACCAACTATATCCAAGGTGCTTTGGGTTCAGTGCTATCGGTGGAACTACCGGACGTGGGCGATACCATCGAGGAAGGCGAGATCTTCGCCGAGATCGAGTCGGCCGCGACGGTCCATGAGCTCGTCTCGCCGGTAACCGGCCGAGTAATGGCGGTGAATCCGATGTTGGAGGATCATCCTGCGATTATCAACGAAGATCCTTATAGCGAGGGCTGGCTCATCGAAGTGCGATTGAAAAATGACGACGCTCTCGCGTCGCTCATGGACATGGATGAGTACTATCACTTCGTCGTCAAAGATAAATCCTGAAACATTTTGAAATAGCGATCACAAAGGTCGGACGCGATGCGGACGCTGGTGGAAGCGTTTTACTCTCCGCTGCGTTGCGGTTGCGGTGATGATTCGGCGCTCTCCGCCGGCGACGCAGCGCGGCGCGCTTCAGACTTGGAAAACCGATAGACGATCTCACCTGGCCGAACCATATTGAGTTCTTCTCGAGCTAGCTTTTCGAGATAGTAGTCATCTTGTCTTACGCGAGCTATTTTCTGGCGCAGTGCTTCGTTATTGCGCTGCATGCGGTAGTTTTGTTCGTCGATACGGCTTTTCTCGCCGCGCAGACGCCACAGGTGCAGCACGCCGCGCTCGCCGACGATGGTCACCAGCGCGAGCGACACAATCAGCGAACCGATTAGATACATCGGCCAGCGCGGCGATAAGTGAAACTTCATCAGAGTTAATGGCAATATACCATATTTTATGTTTTTGTCTTGTCTAACGTTGAACTGCGGGAGACGACGATGAAAATACAGCAAGTGTTTGCACGAGAAGTGTTAGATTCGCGAGGGCAGCCGACGGTGGAAGTCGAGGTCACGCTTAAAAACCGCGTGGTCGGACGCGCGACTGTGCCATCTGGAGCCTCCACCGGTGTGCATGAGGCTGTGGAGCTTCGCGATGGCGGCAAACGCTATTTCGGCAAAGGCGTTACGCGCGCGGTCGCCCACGTCAATCGAAAAATCGCACCGAGACTGCGCGGCAAAGACGGGCGCGACCAAATCGCCATCGACCGGATCATGCTCGATCTCGACGGTTCTGCGAACAAAGGCAAGCTCGGTGCCAATGCCATTCTTGGGGTTTCGTTGGCAGTCGCCCAGGCGCAAGCGCGTTCTCAGGGATTGGGGCTTTACCGTTATCTTGGCGGCACGGCGGGTAAAACGCTTCCCGTGCCGATGTTGAACGTCCTCAATGGCGGTGCCCACGCCGACAACAATGTCGATGTGCAGGAATTTATGGTCGTGCCCTACGGCTTGAAGAGTTTCAAAGAGGCGTTGCGCGCTGCCGGGGAAATTTTTGCGACATTGAAAAAAGTCCTTCATGATCGCGGACTATCGACGAGTGTGGGCGACGAAGGTGGATTCGCACCGCGCGTCAAAAGCAACGCCGAAGCCATCGAGCTTTTACTCGAAGGCATAACCAAAGCCGGTTACAAAGCAGGTTCCCAAGTCGCACTCGCGTTGGATGTTGCGTCCAGCGAGTTTTATCAGGATGGGAAGTATGTCTTCAAAAAATCCGATGGTAAAACTCGTAGCCGAGATCAACTGGTCGAGTTGTACCAGGATTGGGTGCGTCAGTATCCGATCATCTCCATCGAAGATGGATTCGCTGAGGATGACTGGGACGGTTGGAGGATAATGACGGGTGCATTGGGCAAACAGATTCAGCTGGTCGGCGACGATCTGTTCGTCACTAATAAAGTGCGTCTCAAGCGCGGCATCGATTCTGGTATTGCCAACTCGATTTTAGTCAAGGTCAATCAGATCGGCAGTTTGACCGAGACTCTGGAAACCATGCAACTTGCCAAGGAAAACGGTTACACTACGATCATGTCGCACCGCTCCGGTGAGACCGAGGACGTAACCATCGCCGACCTAGCGGTCGCGACCAACGCCGGTCAGATCAAGACCGGCGCGCCCTGCCGGGGCGAGCGCACGGCGAAGTACAATCAGCTACTGCGCATCGAAGAGGAACTAGGTAAGCGAGCAGTCTATGCCGGCAAGAACGCCTTCCGAGTGCGCCGCACCAGCTAAAAAGCGTAAGAACGCCGCCTCGGCGAATGCCAAAAAGCGCTCGCAGCGGCATGAGACGCTGGAGGAAAAATTTCTTCGGGCGTCTCGTATATCGGCCTATCTGGCCGCACTGTACAGCGAGGTCGAGTGCCCGCTGACCCACCGTAATAATTTTGAGCTACTGGTCGCGGTAATCCTGTCGGCACAATGCACCGATGCCGCTGTCAACCAGGTGACGCCGGGATTGTTTGCGCGCTATCCAAACCCAAACGCGCTGGCGAGTGCATCGTTAAGTGATATTGAAACTGAGATTCGTAGCCTCGGGCTGTTTCGTGCCAAGGCAAAATCCCTCAAGCGCTGTGCCGAGCAGTTGGTCGAAGAATTCAATTGCGCGGTACCGTCCTCGATGGCGCAGCTCACTCGGCTTGCCGGCGTCGGTCGGAAAACCGCCAATGTTATTCGCGGCCACGCCTTCGGCGAGCCGGGTATCGCGGTCGACACTCATTGCCGGCGCTTATCGCGTCGCCTGGGTCTAACCCAACACCAAGATCCGATGAAGATCGAAAGCGACTTGGCGCACATCCTGCCGAGCGCCGAATGGACAAACTTCTCACACCGGCTGATTGTGCACGGTCGGCGCGTCTGTTTCGCGCGCCGACCTGCGTGCACGCATTGCGCTCTGAATCAGCTGTGCCCGTCTGCAACCGATTACTTAGCCGCAGGCGACTTGAATGTCCGCGAGATATCCGACCCCTCAGAACTCGAAGGCGACGTCTAATTTTGAATCTGGCGACGCGAGATGGACGCAGACAACTTCCTTAGTTAGAAATGGGTAGGGTGTTGTTGTGGTTTCGTAAATCTCCGGCGGCAACATCGTCAGGTTGACACCGTTTTCCGAAAGTTTCGCGCAGGCGTTACCGTTAGCAATGTTGACAAACTCTTTGGAAGCGTCGATCGCCAACTCATCGGCGGTG
>DATLCH010000071.1:0-8509 GCA_035526465.1 Candidatus Limnocylindrales bacterium
TGTCGGGGCGGCAGGCGAGAAGGTTGTTCCGCTGGAGAAGTTTTTTATTCTGCCGTCGATGGATTACCGGCGAGAAAATGTTCTCAGCCCTAGTGAGATCGTCACCGAAATTTTCGTGCCCATACCCAAACCCGGGAGCAAGGGATTCCACCACAAATTGCGCGAACGTTTGGCTTGGGACCACGCCATCGTCGCGGTCGATACCGTCGTCGAAAGCAGCAGTGGCGTAGTGCGTCATGCCAGTGTAGTCATGGGCGGCGTGGCGCCGATTCCCTGGCGCGCGGTCAAGGCCGAAGAATTTTTGCGTGGTAAACGGCTAGACGATGCCATAGCCAAACAGGCTGGTGAGCTCGCCCTCGACGGCGCCAAGCCGCTGAAGGACAATATCTACAAGGTCAAGATTGCTCAGGATCTGATTCAGCGGGGTTTGCTTGCCTCAGTCTAAAACTCGACTCAGTCGAGTGTGAACTCTTGCACGGCTCGCCGTCGGGATTGTTTTAGACAATCTCTTAACTCCACGCGGGGCCAAGCCGAAGGCATAGTTGACAATTGTGGCTTGACCTGTCCGGGAGGACCCCTTAAACTTCGGGCCTCATGCTCGCCGAAGTTTTCAAGAATCGCTATATTATCGCCAGCGCGGCGTTTTTCCCCTTCGCTGTGATGGTGATTCTTCTTGCTGGCGGACGGGACAATTTCCGTCTGCCTTGGCTCAAGGGAAGTGCTAATCCCGAGCTTTCGGGCCCTGATAACTTAGCGTTGATGAGGGAATCGCTTGCGCAGAACCGGCGCGAGCTTGCGCAATTCGAGCGCGAACAGTCGAGATTGCGTGCTGAGGTCATTCGCCAGCGCAAGCTCTTGCAGGAAAGCGCGATTACCAAAGAGCAGGTGCAACAAACCGAGCAGGCGTTCGTGGTCGCGCTAAAGCGCGTCCACGCGATGCGTTACACCGTGACTGAGACCGACATCGCCATCACGGAAGCTATTCTTGGCGAAAAAGTTCTGCGCATGCCGGCCTTGCCGATCGGCGGCTTTAGCCAGACCGCGGGTCTCACCCGTTTCAATGGACCGGCGAAGTGGTCGATCGCCCAAGCGCCGACGGTCGAGAAATTTTTTTCCCAATCCTTCGGCCGCCGATTGCCGATCACGGCTCTGGGCCAGTCGGATACCCATAATCGCTTGGGCTTCGATCATCGCGCCTCAATGGATGTGGGAGTACATCCCGACAGCAGCGAAGGGCAAGCACTAGTCAATTATCTGCGCAAGTCGGGCATTCCCTTTCTCGCCTTCCGCACCGCCGTGCCTGGTTCCGCCACAGGGCCGCATATTCATATCGGCCCTCCTTCTGGACGGCTCACCCATTAGTCGGGATCGCCTCCTCGTCCTATGCGAGCCGCGAGAACGCGCCAACTGTTGAATTACAGCGGTTAGCGCTGGTGATTTGCCGTTACTCCTTTATTAGACAGAACGACGCAGCATTAATCGGCGGTTGCCGCAGCAATGGTGGTGCTTGGCTCTAACGTTCTGAATACGAGCATAACAGAGCTCTCAGGCTCGGACGCAGCTTAGAATCACGCGGCCGTCCCATCGCGCAGTAGCTAATTGACTTCAATTCCCAACTTTCGTAGCAAATCTCTAATGTGATTGACCGGAATGGCGTAGGAAATACCGCTCGGTTTCTGAATAACGGTTTCCTTACTTTCTTGCACGAACACTTTGTTGATTATACCAACGACTTGGCCGGTCACCGGATCGTAAAGTGGACTGCCACTGTTGCCAGGATAAGCCGTGGCGTCTAGTTGGAATACATTGTACGGCGCGGTGAGTCGCGCGACGACATTCTTCTCCAATAGCTGAGCGGAGAGCTGGGGGATCGCGATCGGCGAGATCGCCGAAACAATGCCCCGGTGTGTGACTGCATTGAGGCCCAATACCATGCCGATTGGAAAGCCGGTGAAAGCGTAAACCTCGCCCTCGCGCACTCGTTGCGCACCGCCCAAAATCACCGTCGCGAGCGGGCGTCCAGTCAGCTTCAGTACGGCAAGATCATGTTCTCGATCTTCAGCCGCTTTGGTAGCTTCACGAATTTCGATTTGATTGGGGTTGCCGGCAAAAACTGCGATTACTTCCCGTTTTTCGGCGTCGAGCTTTTCCGGCAACACATGCGCGTTTGTGATGACGTGGAGGCCGTCGGCGACAACGAATCCCGTGCCGCGGAAAATTGAAGGCGGACGACGCGTTTTCTGAAACGTGCCGATGGCCACCACAGCCGGCTTAATTTTCTCGATGGTGTCAGGCAGAGAATTGCCGTCGGCGGCTAGACTTTTACCTGGAAGAATTAACCAGGCTGCCAATACGGCGCAGATTTTTACCAGATTAAACGGAGTCATCTTTGGATCAAACCTTGCGCACCGAGTGCTAGCCGAACTGGCGCTATCGTGACTGCTGTATTATCGTGGCCATTCCGCGCGCCATAATAGCCTCAAGAATGGGTGGCGCGCAATCTGGCTTGACGCGAAGTGGCTTAATTCATAGAGTTTCGCACATGATTCAAACTGTGTTGATCTAATGAGAACCCGCCCACGAGCCTTGGCGATGATGTTCAGCTTGGGATTTCTGCTGCCGATTGCGGGATTTTCCCAGGGGCCGCAGAGAAACCAGCGGTCAGCCGCAGTTGATTCCGAACTTGCCCGCTCGCGCGCCGAGGTGCTGCAAAAAACCAAAGAGACCCGTGCCGGCGCAGAAAGGCTTTTGGCGCTTCATGAGGCGGAACTCAAACGCGTGACTGAGGAATATGAGCAGCGGCGCGAGCTTTATTACCAAGGTTTAATTTCTCGCGTGGACGTGATTCAGGCGGAAGAACGGGTGGCGAAGACGACGTTACTGATACGGGATGACAAACGTTTTCTTGCCGAAACCGACACCGCGCTCACCGAGTTTACCATGCGCGACGAACTGTTCCGGTTGCCCGGACTGGCTCTCGGCGGCTATAGCGAAACTGCTAGTTTGCTGCGCTTCAATGGTGCGGCCGGATTTACGTTGGCTGAGGTTGCCAAGATCGAAAGATTTTTTACTAGCACTTTTGGCCGCGGTCTGCCGATCAGTGCTCTCGGTCAGACATCGACCCACGACCGCATGAGATTCGATCACCGTAATGCGGTCGATGTCGCGCTTCACCCTGAAAGCGCGGAGGGCCAGTCCGTACTCAACTTTTTACGTCAAGCCGGGATTCCGTTCATTGCGTTTCGCGCCGCGGTACCCGGTGCCGCCACCGGGGCGCATATTCATATCGGCAAGCCGTCGCCGCGCTTGTAGGCAAGCTTTTCCCGTTCGGGGCGATCCAATGAGTTGCAGCCAAGACTCGTTTTAGCTAAGTCACTTAAAGCATGTCACAGCCATCTATCCCTATGCCCGCTTCGACAGTCGTTTTGGTTCGACCGAGTGAAGATGGCGCTTTCCAGATTTTCATGAACCGTCGGCCGCAAGAAATGGCCAGCTACGCCGGTGTCTTTGTTTTTCCCGGCGGACGGGTCGAACGCACAGATTGGTCTTCAGCTATGCTGAATTTGGTCCGCGGGATTTCACCGGAGGACGCGCAGCGCAAACTCGGCAACATCGCCGGTCCGGAGATTTGTCTGGGCTATTGGGTCGCCGCGGCGCGCGAATTATTTGAAGAGGCAGGCATCCATTTTTTTGTGCCGCGATGTAACTTGCCGACGATCGAATCGTCCAATCTTGCTGAACGGTTGGCGCAAAAGCGTGCGGATCTGCAGGACGGCAAGTTCGACTTGCAGACACTAATGGCGGCAGAGCAAATGTATTGTGATGTCGGCCGGCTCAGCTATTTTTTTCACCGAGTTACGCCGGAGCATTACCCGGTGCGCTTTGACACCCGCTTCTATCTAGCGATTTTGCCGCCGGGACAAGAGCCCTTGCATAGCTCGGAAGAGGTGTCCGAGAGTATTTGGGTGACGCCAAGGGCGGCGCTCGACTATAGCCAAACCGGTAATTTCCCGATGATGCCACCGACCATAGCAGTTTTGCGTACACTCGCCGATCACGAATCTTGGCAGTCGCTTTGTGACACCTTTCATCTGAGTTAGCGGTTGACTAAACCTGCCAAAGACCGTCATCAGACGCTCGTACTAAGTACAGACTCTGCTACCCGATCTTCCTGGTTTCTCCGCTTGGAGGTTTGGACACTACCGCCGCCCGCGCACGGGCGAAGCAATCGACAATCGGACTAGATTGCTCCGCGGAGAATTGCCCAATAATTGCAATAATGTTATATTGCTTGAAGTCCAAAGAATTAGCTAAGAACTGACTTTACGACACTTCAGCACAAATACTCCGTCAGCCATTTTATCGGTAACCCCGTCCAATGAGAGTTGATATGCCAGCTTCAGTACCCCAGGAGGGGATGATCGCCTATTTCTCCATGGACGTCGCAGTGGATTCCGATATTCCGACTTATAGCGGCGGTTTAGGGGTTCTGGCCGGCGATATGTTACGGTCGGTGGCCGACTTATCTCTCCCGATGGTGGCTTTGTCGTTGCTGCATCATAAAGGCTATTTCGATCAGCGGCTCGACTCGCACGGCAACCAAATGGAGAGTCCAGTAAAATGGTCGCCGGAGCGACACCTGACACGGTTACCGGAGAAGGTGACGCTAAACATTGGCGGCCGGTCAGTACAGATCGGCGCTTGGAGGTATCTGTTCGCGGGCGTCACCGGCCACACCGTGCCTTTAATATTTCTCGATGCCGACCTGCCGGAAAACGATGCCAGCGACCGCAGTCTAACCGATTATCTATATGGTGGAGATGAACGGTATCGCCTATGCCAGGAAGTGATCCTGGGGATCGGCGGCGTGCTCATGCTGCGGGCTCTCGGATTCAAAGACGTTCACGTATTTCACATGAACGAGGGTCATTCGGCGCTGGCGACTCTGGCGCTACTGGAAGAACAGACCGGCCCGGGGGGTGAACGGCGGTATTCGAACAGCGAAATCGAGTCGGTACGTCGCCAGTGTGTTTTTACGACGCATACTCCGGTTCCGGCTGGCCATGATCGTTTCCCAGCCGACTTGGTCTGCCAGGTGTTGGGCGACACCCGCGCGGCTACGCTCAGAGATCTTCAGGTGCTGAACGGCTCGCTTAACATGACTGAGCTGGCGTTGCGTTTTTCGGGATATGTCAACGGCGTGTCAATGCGCCATGGCGAAGTCTCCCGCAACATGTTTCCCAATCATCACATCGAGGCCATCACCAATGGAGTTCATGCGACCACCTGGACGGCCGCGCCCATGGCGGCGCTATTTGACCGGACGCTGCCGAAATGGCGTGAAGACAATTGTTTTCTGCGTTACACCGTCGGTATTCCTGTGAGCGAGATTCGTCAAGCCCATGCTCTGGCGAAATTAGATCTGCTGCGTCAAGTGCGCTGGCTCACGGGAATTCAGTTCGACGAGAAAATTTTCACGCTGGGATTTGCCCGCCGCGCCACTAGCTATAAGCGCGGCGATTTGTTGTTCACGGATATCGAGCAGCTGAAAAATGTTAGTGAGCGCGTCGGACCGATTCAGCTTGTCTATGCCGGTAAGGCTCATCCCCGTGATGACGGTGGTAAAGCGATCATTCGGCGCATTTTTGAAGCCGCCGCCTCGCTGGCCAACAGCGTGCGCGTCGTTTACCTCGAGAACTATGACATGGCTCTCGGCAAACTACTGTGCTCTGGCGTGGATGTTTGGCTCAATACGCCGATGCGCCCCCAGGAAGCTTCGGGTACCAGCGGCATGAAGGCGGCCCTGAACGGCGTGCCTAGCTTTAGCGTGCTCGACGGCTGGTGGATCGAAGGGCATATCGAAGGGGTGACTGGGTGGTCCATCGGCGATGCAGTTAACGCGGACAACGATTCCGTCATCGAGGCCCGGTCCCTATACGACAAACTTGAAACTGTGATTTTGCCGCTCTATTACCAGGAGCCTGATAAATTTGCCCAAGTGATGCGATCGGCGATCGCTCTCAACGGATCATTCTTCAACACCCAGCGCATGCTGTTCCAGTATGTGCGTAATGCTTATGCGCCTGCACGCAATGCCGCGGCCAGGGACTTCGACTAATCCTGCGAGACTCCATTAAATTACGCCCCGGCGCTGCAACATCCGTTCTTACAAGATTCTAAATAGTTTTGGTGCGGGTTTTCTATAAAGCTGCGGAGGCGGTCGTAGTAGCTGTTGCCGCCTGCGACGAAAGTGTCGTTGTGGCCAGCGCCCGCGATCGGATAAAATTGCTTAGGTTCGTGGGCTGCGGCGAAAACTTTTTGTCCATGCTCGAAAGGAATGATCTCGTCGTGATCACCATGAAGCACGAGCATTGGCGCAGTGATTCTGGCGACTTTATCGATCACGTCAAATTTGGTGCTTAACAAAGGGCCGACCGGCCACCCGGGGAGGGCTACCTTAGCCATTTCTCTAATCGAAATAAAAGGGCTTTCCAAGATGACGGCCCGACTGTCATAGCGGGTCGCCATCTCAGCGGCGACCGCTGCGCCTAACGAACGGCCGAAGATCACCAGGTTTTGACCCTCTATTGAGAGTTGAGAGCGGACAAAGTTCATTGCCGCTTCGCCATCAAGATAAGTGGTTCTTTCCGACGAACTACCGGGGCTGCGGCCATAACCGCGATAGTCGAAAATAAAAATGTTGATGCACGTCTTATCGTGCAATAGCTTAATATTAGCGACCCGGTCGCCAATGTTGCCGGCATTGCCATGAAACCAAATCATGGTGGTGCCGGCTTTGGGATGGGGAATGAACCAACCGTTCAGACGAACGTTGTCCACCGTAGTGAAGTAGACATCCTGATATCCTAATCCTACGTCGCGTGGTGTACGCAAAATTTCTGTGCTGGGATGAAAGATCAGCCGGTTTTCCAAACCGCAGCCGGTCAAAAAGAAGAGCAGCACCGTAAAAAAACTTGCCGCGCCAGATTGTCCGGATGACTCCGCTTGAATGCTCATTTGACGCCACGTCCCCTTGGTGGTCGGTCGTACAGGTATAAGACGGAAGCGGTTTGCGCTACTGCTGAGGTCGCCGCAACTGACATCAGTTCAAAGAGTTAAGCCCTGACCGGTTCATGATATCGATTCCGGTGCCTTGATCAAAGTAAAATCTAGAAGCGCCATGTCGATCTCGCCTGACGATTGGCAAAGCATCCAAGCGATAAACTTTGCAGTAGCGCGCAAGTCTGGTATCCTTCCGTAGATGCCCGAGGACGATAGTATAACGGACCGTAGCCTGCAGGGTTATTTTCTCCAAGTGGTGCGTCAGACCTTTTGGCAAGTGGGACTGTATGACGCGACTGTGGCGGAGTATATCGCCAAAGTTCTGGCCGAATTTGCGTTGGCCGATAATCTCTACAAGATTCGCGATCGGGGTGGCCGGAAGATCGACAGCGTTGTCGAGTTGTTGGCTAAAGCACCGGTTGTTCCAGCGGACGAGGCTGATATTTTACGCCAGCGCACGTTACGGAAATACGTGGGTGACTACGCGCTGTTTATGAGCGGTGTTTTTCGTACGCACATAGACGGCAAGGGCTCCTTAGGTTATTACCTTCAGGAGGGAAGCCGCTCTTACTGGACGGTCTCCGAGCTCGATCTCGCGCTGTACAGGACCGGCTATTATCTCTATCAAGAACTTTCGACCAAGTTCGAGTACTATTCCGGGGCGCTCGATTTCATGCGCAAAAGCTACTTTGCCGCGGCGCCGGGTGAGGATCCATTCGCAGGTTTCCTGCGGCAAATAAAAGGTTGGATGAAAATCCATGTGAGCGAGAATTGAGCGCTACCGGAGCAGTCATCGCCACGCTCCGTACGGAACCTCAAAAGACGTGAAACTCCTCCGCACCGTGGTTCTTTCTACAGTTCTGGTGTTGCCACTGTTGGCCGCGTGGTTCTTTTACAACATAAATTATTCGCGGCCCGCCAGTGGTGCGTACCCGATTGAAGTGAGAGTTGAGTCGGGCGATTCATTTGCCACGGTGACGCGAAAGTTGCGCGAGCAACAGGTGATTTCCAACGGTTTGTTTTTTTCCTTGTGGGCCCGCTTCAAGGGTTCGGAGAAAAAAGTCCACCAGGGCCTGTACCGGTTCGAGACTAGCGTCACGCCGTCGGAAGTGTTGGAACGACTGGTCACCGGTAAGGGAATTTTTTACACCGTGACGATCCCTGAAGGGTTGACGGTCAAGGAAATAGCCGAGCTGCTGGACAAGATGCAGATCGCCGATGGAGAGAAGTTTCTCGCTGTCGCCGCCGATCCCGCAGTGCTTGGCGCGCTCGGCCTCGGTGACCGAGGTCTCGAAGGTTATCTCTTCCCAAGCACTTATCACTTTATCCCGGCCACGCCGGAACGGGACATTATTGGTGCCATGACTGAGCAGTTCCGCAAGTCATCTCAGCCATTGTTGGCTAAAGCATCGATGGCACAGCTGACTACGCACGAACTGCTGACCCT
>DATLCH010000133.1:0-2650 GCA_035526465.1 Candidatus Limnocylindrales bacterium
TTATTTTTGGCCCGGTGTGACTCTTTGCTCGAAGCCGGACAAACCGAAACCAACCAGGCAGTGGCCACGCTAATACAGCAGGGTGGCAATTGCTGGTGAAACTCTTTCGCAGTCCTTGCTGTTGGAATTATTTCACCAATCGGAAGGTTGCGCCGTTGGTTCGAAATGGCGGCTATTTATAGTGTCATTTCGAGCGCAGCGAGAAATCTATTCGCTTCACTTTGTCGAAGAAATGTGACAACACAAGTTGCCATTCGTCACTCCCGACGCGATTTGGATTATATCCTCGCGGACAGTTTTCCCCCATCGCAATATCGGTTCGTCAAACACCTCCACACGGCTGCGACGAATGAAAAAAAGGGGCAAGGAAAACTTCCTTGCCCCTTTTTTAAAGCTGACTTGTATAACTAAAACTTATCGGCCGGTACGCGCCAGCGAATGGACCCATCCCTGCATGCGGCTCTTGGCATTTTGGATATCTTTGTCGCTGAACCATTTTTTCAGATCGACCCTGTCGACGGGGTAAACCGGGCGCATGAAATCGCTTTCATACCCGAAGGGAACGGTCGCGTCGATGCCCATGCCGCCTTCAAAATTAGTGTTTGAGGCGGTCCATTCTCGTTCACCGGCTGTCATACGCTCGGCAGGCATGAAGGTCTGACCGCGGCCGCCGGGAAGCGGATTGATGATGTCAGTCTTAGGATTGACGCGCGTCGTCAGGTTCCACATGATGTCGTCCATGTCATAGGGATCGGAATCTTCGCTCACTGCGACCACCAAGCGCGAGCCTTGCGACGTCGCGAGGATCGCCGCCATGAAATTGCGCTGCCAACCCTCCTCGATGCGATTGCGTTTTTTCACCTGAATGATCGCGCCGCCCCAGTCGGTCATGCAGTAAGGAATGTTGACGTCCATGATGATGCCGGGCTGCATTCTCTCGCAGAGTTCGAACATCGACGCTTCGCGGACCGTGGTATCGATGTTGTGATCGTCGAGAGTATGCACGCCGAGGGGGAAAATAATCGGTTTGCCTTCGCGTTTACGCGTGGTAACGGCCGTCACGTGGAAGGTCGGCGCTTTGTAAGCTTTGCCCATGTAGCCCGCCCATTCGGGATGGAAATGGAAACGGCCCTGGATGCCGGCTTTTTCCGATTCAGCGGTTTCGAACCGGCGGTCACGCGGGTTGACATAGCCTTCGAGGATCACTTCCGCATCGGCCAGCGCGTAGGCGTCAACCGTACGCGCTTTCACCAATCGCATGGGCGCGCCTTGCACGGCGCCGGCGATGCCGACTTCATCGCAGCCCTGCGGCAGGATTACGTAATCGAATCCCGCGCCGGCGAGCAGCGAGCCGGCGACTGGCAACCCGAAGTTCATGGTAATCGGCACCATCTTGTTATCTTTGTAATACTTGCTGACGACCTGCCACATGTGCGAGCCGGGGGAGATTTGAAAAGTGCCGACATTACCCCAACGAAAATTCATGCGGTTGTAACCGAGATCCGTGCCACCATTGAAATATTCGCCCGAGATCAAACGGTTACCGGAGCCGACGGTTAATTCAGGCTCGATATCGGTGTGGCGGATCGGCACCACGAAATCGTTTGCTTCCGCCGGTTTCTCGTAAACTTCTTCCTGCACCGGCGCATCTTTCTGATCGACAACGATCGGCGCGATCGGGTGGGTGATGGCGTATGCGAGTTTGCGCGTGCGATCGGCATGATCTTTCCAGCCGAACATCTTGTTGATGACGTTCATGTCGCCAAACAAGTTGGTGATACAACGGTGCTGCGGTTTACCCTTAACGTTGTTGAAAAGAATAGGGCAGCCGCCGTCGAGCTTTTTCTGAATGCCGGTGAGTTCCAGATTGGGGTCGACTTCTTTGTCGGTGACGATGATGTCGCCTTCTTTTTTCATCCACTCAATCGCGCTGCGTAGATCTCTAGCTTCTTCCGGCGATGCGCCGTCTCGCTTAGCTTGTGCCATTCTTGCCTCCGAGTGATTGGTTACTGCTCTCAATATTTAACGCGACAAAGTTCTAAAAAGATGCTGTATCGATCGTTACAAACTTCTTCCGGCTGACGAAATCGACGGGGATTTAATCCGACTCAGCGTGCTGAATGGCCCTTACGGATATACAGAATCTTAGCCAAAGTCAACGAACGCTTCAGCCGGCGCGAACGTCTACATTTAGCATCCCTTCAAGGCGCTCGCAGCGCATCTGCGACTTTACAGTTAATTACCGGCCTGCTATCTGTGCTGGGATTATCTCGCGCCGTCAATGAGGGAGAGTTTATGACCGTAGGCGTTCCGCGTTCCAAACAAGATTGGCTCTTGCTGGTCGGACTTTTTTGTTTCTTTTTTTCCGGCGCAGCCGGACTGATCTACCAAGTGGTCTGGACCCGGATGCTGTCGCAGATCTTTGGCAACACCACCTACGCGATTGCCACGGTACTCTCGGCTTTCATGGCAGGATTGGCAATCGGTAGTTACTGGTTCGGCAAAATCGCCGATCGCGGGAAGAACGATTTTCTGTTGTACGGCATACTCGAAGCCGGCGTCGGTGTTTATGGGTTTCTCGTGCCGTGGTTTTTTGCCGGCGCGCAAAAAGTTTATAGTCCGATATTTTCTCTCAATGAGAGTCATCCGT
>DATLCH010000093.1:0-5490 GCA_035526465.1 Candidatus Limnocylindrales bacterium
CCAAAGGTTGCGATAAAAATTCTTGTCTGCTTGAGGACACGCTGTGGCATCCGTTTGAAGGACTTGGTAAGCCCGAACCGTTGAAGCATGAACTGAAAGGCTTCTGGTCATACATACCTGATCGCTTACAACCACGAGATCCAACGCCGGCTTGCCTCGCTTCTTTTGAAGCTCGGTCTCTCCAACGGCGCGGACAACGACGACCCGGCTGACGCGACGGCGGAAAGTGCCATTGTGTTTCTCGGCTGCTTCCGCGAGGCCAGCTCGATTCTTCACGAGATCGAGGTCGGCGCGAATAAGACAGACGGCGGCGGAATACTCGGAGAAGTATTGGTGATCGATTTCAATCCTCAAGTGCTCCACGAACTAAAGTTGCGGCAGATCAAATGTCTCTATGGCGACATCGCGCATATGGACACGTTACATCACGCCCACATCCAGTCAGCGAGGATCGTTGCGTGCACAATCTCGGATGCGATTTTGCGCGGCACGTCGAATCTTCGGCTGCTGCAGCAGGCGCGCCGGCTTTCACCGCACGCGCGCGTCATCGCGGCTGCCGACGCCATTTCATCGGCGGTCGAACTGTATGACCAGGGCGCCGACTTCGTTTACATCGCACGCCTGCATTCAGCGCATCATATGGCCGAGCTGATCACGCGCGCGGTAATGGACGGCGAGGGGTTCAAGCTCTATTGTGAGCAAGAGGTGCAAAGCTTGAAGCAACGCATGGAAGTTCTGCCGCAATGAAAACCTACGACTGGCCGTCAACGGGTAAGCGAAATTATCGATGAAATTCGCGGCTCTGTACTTTTTTTCGTCGACCCGTCGATGTTAGATTGGACGAACCGGTAGGTATCCGACTATTCATTCTCGCTGTTCAGAAACTGTCAAATCACGAGGTAAACAAACGTGTGTAGAAGCATTAAGACGCTTTTCAACTTCCAACCGGCTGTGACAGAGGAAGAAATACGTGCGGCCTGTTTACAATTCGTGAGAAAGCTCAGCGGCTTCAACAAGCCGTCAAAGGTCAACGAGGCTGCATTTTTGTCGGCCGTCGACGAAATCGCAGCGAGCTCGGCTAAGCTTCTCAGCTCACTCGAGACGAATACGCGGCCGAAGAACCGCGCAGACGACGCTGCCAATGCGCGAGCACGCGCGATGCAGAGAATTCGTGAATAAAGGCCGATACTCTAGGGTTTACCCAGGTAAAATGACGTGGCAATGTGATCAATCAGAGGCAACGCTCATGTCCAACGAAATCCTAATCGACGCCGATCCGTCACCGTCGCTTTTAAGCGTTACTCACTTGGTCTACGCACTGCACGCCCTGAGCCTTCTGATCGGCATAACCACTGCGGCGACGATCATCGGAGCCTTCGTCTTCGGCCTGCCGTCGATCATCGCCGTGGTTATTAATTACTTGAAGCGGGACGAGGCGCGCGGCACTTTTCTCGAGTCACACTTCCGCTGGCAGATTCGGACGTTTTGGTTTGGCATGCTGTGGTCGCTGCTCGGCGGTTTTTTATTCATGACTATCATTGGCATTCCGCTGGCTATTGCCGTTTTCATCGGCGCCGGCGTGTGGGTGATCTACCGGGTCGTGCGCGGCTGGTTGGCGCTGCGCGATCGAAAACCAATGTATATCAATTCCTGACCGAGCTCCGTTGTTGGCGATCAATCGCCGTTAATTTGAGAGATTCGTCTCAATTCCGAAGCGACAATCAAATTTACCGCCTTCATGATACCGACGGGATTAAGCGGATCCCTGACTCGATTGGCAAATATTTCATAGTCGGTTACCCTCTATCCAAATGCGCGATCGTCGTGCCGATCTCTGTGCCGGCCCTTTCGCGCGCGGCAACCCGACGGTTTCGGGATCGGCCCGAGCGGCAATACGGCATATGAAAACCGACGATCTCCGCATAGTTAAAACTCATCCGCTGCTCGCGCCGGCGATACTCGCCGAAGAGATCCCTCTTACCGAGGCTGCAGCAGGAACAGTCTACCGGTCGCGCCGCGCCATCGAGGCGATTCTCGACGGCAAGGATGCCCGGCTCCTGGTGATCGTCGGGCCTTGTTCCATTCACGACACCAAGGCCGCGCTCGAGTACGCCACTAATCTCAAGGCGATCGCGGATGCCCTGGCCGAGTCGCTGCTGATTGTCATGCGTGTCTACTTCGAAAAGCCGCGCACGGTGGTAGGCTGGAAAGGGCTCATCAACGATCCTGATTTAGACGAGTCGTATCACATTAACAAAGGCCTCAGGCTAGCCCGCCAACTGCTTGCCGATATTCTCGAACTAGGCCTTCCCGCCGGCACCGAGTTTCTCGACACCACCTTTGGTCAGTTCTATGCCGATCTGATCAGCTGGGGCGCGATCGGCGCGCGCACCGCCGAGAGTCAAATCCATCGAGAGCTAGCATCGGGTTTGTCGATGCCGGTTGGCATCAAGAACCGCACGGACGGTAATGTTCAGGTCGCCGTGGACGCGATTCAGGCCGCCCGCTGTCGTCACCTGTTTCCCTCTCTGACCAAAGAAGGGGCGCCAGCGATCCTGGAAACCACCGGCAATCCTTACGCGCATCTCGTGCTTCGCGGCGGCAGCGAGAGCGGACCTAACTTCGATACGGTTTCTCTCGATGCTGCTGTCCGCCTGCTGCGCGCAGCAGACCTGCCGGAGATCGTTATGGTCGACTGCAGCCACGGCAACAGTGATAAGGACGCCGGCCGGCAGCACGACGTCGCCGCAGCGATCATGAAGAATCTCGGAACGTCGCCCGTTCGAGCGCTGATGATCGAGAGTCACCTGGTCGCCGGCCGCCAAAACGCCCCCATTACCTATGGTCAGAGCATTACCGATGCGTGCCTGGGATTCGACGAAACCAAAGACTTGCTGCACCGACTGGCCGACGCCGTGCCTAAGTAGAAAGAGTCAGAGAGATTCATCGTAAACTCAGGTGGCTCGTAAAGCCGGGCAGACCGACCCATCCTGTTTCAACTGAGACATCTCCTCGACATCGCGAATTGGCTTTTATAATGTCAGGCGTGACCAGCTGCAGTGCCGGTCCGCTGCTCATTGGCCGAAAGGATTGATAATGAAAAAAAATCTTCCGTCGATAATCGCGCCGCTCATGATGAGCGTGTTACTGCTTGCCGGCAAGTCCGTTTACGCTCTCGACAAAGTCAATGTCACTTTACCGTCCAAATCGTTTCAGTTCATTATTTTTCCGCTTGCCAAGGAGCGCGGCTATATGAGGGAGGAAGGGATCGATCTCAATACCGTCATGATGGCCTCCACTCCGGGTCTTCAAGCCGTGCTCGCCGGAGAAATGGATTTCACCGGTTCCGGCAGTAGTGCCCTCGTCGCTGTCAGTCAAGGCAACGCGCCGCTCAAAACTGTGCTGGCCATCACCGATCAGGTGCTGCAGTGGCTCATGGTTCGGCCCCAGTACGGTGCTTTCAAAGAGCTAAAGAATAAAAAAATCGCAGTCACCGGCGTCGCCGCGGTGGCGACCTTTATGTTGAAAAAAGTCGCGCCAAAGTACGGTCTCGACGCCAACAAGGATTTGACCTTTCTCGCACTGCCGCCGGGCCAGCGCCTCGCTGCGTTGCAGTCGGGTGTCGTCGATGGCGGCTTGTTGAGTTCGGAAGAACGCTTTGCCGCCCTCGACCAGGGCATGAAAGAAATCTTATACCTCGGCAAAGAAGTGAAAAATTCCTGGGGTACCATCGCGACCAACGATCAATTCATCAAAACCAAGCCCAAGTTGATGCAGGGATTCACCCGCGCTCTGCTCAAAGCCCTGCGCCTGGTCAAGCAAAACCGTGAGGTCGCGATGGATGCGATGATGAAATTTTCCGAGTTGGACAGAGATCTAGCAGCGCGCACCTACGACGGCATGATCGGAACGTTCACCTCCAATGGCGTGGTCGACGACGAAACGCAGAAAAACGATCTCGACATTGTTCGCGAGGTCCTCAAAGTAACCAAGGACGTCCCCATCGAGCGCGCCTACGATTTCAGCTTTGCCAAGAAAGCCGACATGGAGCTGATCCAATCCGGCTGGAAGCCTTAGAAAAACGACCATCTAATATTATCACCGTTCGAACACGCGCTCTTGGGCTGTTCGTAACTGCTGCACGTACAACTCAGTTAAATCTCCCACTACTTTACAAGCGCTTTGTATTAACTAGAATCAAACACACGCTCGTCGCGTTCTGCCAACGAAAATAGCGGCCGCAGGGCCGGCGTGATGAGTTGGCGTGGCGATTATAATCACGCGGGTCTTGGCCGCTCTTGTCCGAGCACATTCCCAATTGGCGCAACCTTAGCCAGTGATTCACGAACGGTATTGCTGCCACCGATAACCTATTGAAAAGGAGATCAGGCGATGCCCCCAACAGTCGATAACAAATCGCTCAAGAAGCTCCGCTCCATCCAACGCAGCGCCGATCGCCATTGGGTCGGTAACGGATTTCCAGTTCGGACACTGTTCGCATACTCGAATTTGGGTGCGGTTCTCAGTCCGTTTCTACTCTTGGATTACGCCGGACCGAAAGAATTTCCGCCGACCCAAGAACGACTCGGCGTTGGCGAGCATCCGCACCGCGGCTTCGAGACGGTAACCATCGTCTACGACGGCGAAGTGGAACACCGCGACTCTTCCGGCGGCGGAGGGCGGATTGGTCCTGGCGATGTGCAGTGGATGACCGCGGCATCGGGCGTCGTCCATGAGGAGTTTCATGGGCGCGATTTCGCCCGGCGCGGCGGCATGTTTGAAATGGTGCAACTATGGGTCAATCTGCCGGCGCGCGATAAACTGGCGCCACCGCGTTATCAGAGCATTACCAGTAGTCAGATACCCGCCATCCGTATGCCTGGCGGAGAGGCAACGATGCGTGTCATCGCGGGGGAGTTCGCGGGAGCACAGGGACCGGCGCAGACCTTTACGCCAATCCTGGTCGGCGATCTGCGCTTCTCCAAAGACCAACGGACAGACCTTTCCGTTGCCCATGGTCACACCACCGCGCTGGTGGTACTCAAAGGCGCCGTGCGCGTGAACGGAACCGATGAGATCACCACAGCCGAGGTCGGCGTGTTTGAGCGCGCGGGCAGAAGCATCAGCATCGAATCGGCCAAAGACACGACGGCATTACTGCTTTGCGGTGAGCCGATTAATGAGCCCATAGTCGGCCAGGGACCGTTTGTCATGAACACTTCTCAGGAGATTCGCCAGGCGCTCGCGGATTACCAGAGCGGCAAGCTGGGTCACTTGGCGTAGGAGATCGGCTGGGGACCATCATCAAACGGTCCCGCACTCGCCGCCTGCCCGATACTAAGCAGTACACCTAAAATGATCGTTCCAATTAGTTTGCGCGTGGTCATCAGGTTATCGAAGAAGCTAAGGGATCGGGATCACCTTTTGAAGTCACCGCAGACTACTCGCGCACCTTGTGTAACTTAACAGCTTCGTTGTACAGGTTGATTA
>DATLCH010000137.1:0-11127 GCA_035526465.1 Candidatus Limnocylindrales bacterium
AACAAGAGCACCGAAAACAATTCCTTTGGATCGCTATAGTGCGCGACCGGCCGTAAGCCCAGGAAGCCCAATTGCTCTTGCAAGCGCATCGGGTCGAACTTGCGGCTGATCTCAACCAAGATCCGTTCGTGCCGCTTCCAAGCAAATCGAGCATTGGCACTGGGGAAATTTATGTTCTGGTCTTCAGTGGCCACCGCGTACATTTCGATTTGCCGCCACTCGGCGTTGAACCATGACTGATACCGCATGCGGTCTAGATCGAAGTTGCTGTCGAGCAGACGGTTGATATGGCGAAACACGTTTAAAATAAACGCCGCGGTGATGCCGCGGCTGTCGTTGTAAGCAGGTTCTAAAATATTTCTGTCCTTGATCCGATCGGCACCGACGAGCAGAAAATCGTTGGGTCCCATAGCGTCCGACAGAGCCCGGAAAAAGCGCGGGAACTCGGTCGGATTGAAATTGCCGATGGTACTGCCGAGAAATACGAAAAGCTTTGGTAAGGTCTTGTCGATCGCGGAAAAGCCCTCTTGATAGCGCGAATGAATGCCGTGGAACTGGACTTCCGGAAAGTCTCTTCTGACCGCTGATTGAGAAGCGAGCAAGCCGGCAATGCTGACATCGATGGGTGCGAAGTGACAGCGGCCGCGTTGGCGCAGTTGCTCGGTAAGCAAATGCACCGTCTTCTTGCTGTAGCCGGCGCCGAGCTCGACGATGCATTCCACCGGCGCGGCGGCGATGATGTCACTTGCGTGGGCTTCAAGGATGCTGTTCTCGGTGCGGGTGAGGTAGTATTCCGGGAGTTCACAGATCTCTTCGAATAGTTCCGAGCCGCGCTCATCGTAGAGATGATAGGCTTCGAGCCAGCGCGGTTGATCCCAGAGAGTGGTCAGGATCGACAACGTCGGCACTGAGTCGAGATCCGCGCCATGCAACGACCAGATACCATCAGGCTCGGCTGACCAGCGTGCCATCTCATCAGAAGCGAATATGGTGCGTGATGTTTCTTGTTTCATGGCCGACTAAACTATAAAAGAAATTAACAGTGGATGCGACATCGAGACTAAGTGCTTTAGCCCGGATGTACGCGTTAGAACACTCCTCTCTTTTGTCCGTCATACCGGCGGAAGCCGGTATCCAGGGTTTCCGCATGGGGATGGACCCCGGTTTCCACCGGGGTGACGAAAATACGGAGCGGTAAGCGGAAACTAGTTTGTTCAATTTTTATGGATCGTGACGAGATTGCCATTGAATTTCGCGACGTCAGTTTCGCACTGTCAAGCGGTAGGACACTGTTGTCCCATCTCAATTTGCAGGTCGACCGCGGCGAGACTCTGGTGCTGCTCGGACGGAGCGGCTCGGGCAAGACCACCACCATGAGATTGATCAATCGCTTGATCGATCCCACTGCGGGAGAGGTGATCGTCAACGGCAAGCCGACTGTGGATTGGGATCCGATCCAACTGCGCCGGCGCATCGGATATGTGATTCAAGAGATCGGCTTGTTCCCGCATCTAACCATCGAACAGAACATCGGTGTGGTGCCCCGGCTTGAGGGGTGGGAGCCGGAACGTATCCGCCTACGGGCGCGACAACTCCTGACATTGATCGGTCTCGACGCGGATCGTTTCGCCGATCGTTATCCGCGTGAATTGTCCGGGGGGCAACGCCAACGCATTGGTGTCGCACGCGCACTGGCAGCCGACCCGCCGGTGATTCTCCTGGACGAACCTTTCGGCGCCCTCGATCCAATCACCCGGCGGGATATCCAGCAAGAGTTCAAAAATTTGCAGCAGGAACTCGGCAAGACCATGGTCTTTGTCACCCATGACATCGCCGAAGCCTTTGTGCTCGGCAATCGCATCGGTCTGCTAAAAGACGGCGAAATGGTCCTACTCGGTGCTCCCGCCGATCTGCTTGAATCTAATCACCCCGAGGCGCGTGCTTTTGCCGGGTGCTTCAACGATGGACAGGCGATTGGGAGCCCGGCGTGACACTGTTCGACTTTTTCGCGAACAATCGCCGCGAGTTCGTCGAACTTGTTGCCGAACATTTATTTCTGGTGATCATGTCCACGGGCATCGCGGTGCTGATCGGCGTGCCGCTGGGCATACTGCTGACGCGCCGGCCGGCGCTGAGCAAACCAATTCTTGGCTTCGCCAACATCATGCAGACGGTGCCGAGTTTGGCGTTGTTCGGCTTTCTAATCCCGCTGAATATCTATTTGTTTCAATATAAAATCGTCGGCGGAATCGGCGCGCGCACGGCGATCGTCGCCTTGGTGCTTTATTCGCTCTTGCCGATTATCCGTAACACTTTCACCGGCATCAGCAACGTCGATCCGGCGATCCGCGACGCCGGGCGCGGCATGGGCATGACCGATCGGCAGTTGCTGTTTCAAGTCGAACTGCCGCTCGCTCTCGCGGTTATTCTTGCCGGCGTGCGCGTGGCGACGGTGATTTGTGTCGGCACGGCGACCATCGCCGCAGCTATCGACGCCGGCGGCTTGGGCCGTTATATTTTTCGCGGCTTGCGCGCCAACGACAATATCCTCATTCTCGCCGGCGCCGTGCCGGCGGCGCTGATCGCGCTCGGCGCGGATTTATTACTGGGCTATTTCGAAAAGACCGTTCAATTGGGCGCTGGAGCACACGCCAAGTCGAAAAAACTACTGTGGGCCGCTGCGCTGATCGTTCTATTATTTCTCGGCGGCATGTACTTCTTAACCGGTAAGAATGCCGGGCGCATTGCGGTCGGTTCCAAAGATTTCACCGAGCAGGTCATCCTCGGTGAGATTGTCGCCCAAACAATCGAGGCGAAAACCGCTGCGCAGCCGGAACGCCGCTTCGACTTGGGCGGCAATCTCGCCCATGACGCGCTCGTCGGCGGCGAGATCGATCTTTATGTCGAGTATACCGGCACGGGTTTGTTAGCGATCCTCAAGGAAAAACCGATAGCCGATCCTCAGGAAGTCTATCGCCGCGTGCAGACCGAATATGCCAAACGATTCGGTGTCGAGTGGACCGAGCCGTTGGGATTCAACAATACTTTTGCGATCCTCGTGCGTGGCGATGACGCCAAGAAACTTAAGCTGAAAACCGTCAGCGATGCGGCGAAAGTCTCGGCCCGGTGGCGCGCCGGATTTGGCCAGGACTTTATGTCGCGCGCCGACGGCTATCCGGGTTTCGCAAAAACCTACGGCTTTCACTTCCAAGAAATCCGCGAGATGGATTTGTCGCTGACTTATCGCGCTTTGGCCGAACAACAGGTCGATTTGATTGCCGGCAATTCCACCGACGGATTGATCGCGCGCTACGGCTTAACGCAACTCGAGGATGACCGTCATTATTTTCCGCCGTACGACGCTGTGCCGGTGGTGCGCCACGCGGCCCTGGAAAAGTATCCCGGGTTGCGTGACGCGCTCAAGCAGCTCGGCGGCATTCTCACCGTGGACGAGATGCGCAAGCTGAACTACGCGGTGGACGGCGAAAAACGCCAAGCGAAGGACGTCGTCAGAGAGTTTCTCAATGCCAAGGGGTTGATTCGCTGAACCGGCGGTGCAAATGATGAAGGATCTGCGCTGGTAAATATCCCATGATCTATGCCACAAATTCGCAGAAGGAGACTATGCCGATGCCTAAAGTAAAAGGATTTATCGATGCCGATGGACATGTCGTGGAAGCCGATGCCGAGCTTCTCGATTTTCTTCCCGCACCGTTCAAAGGCCGGGCCGATTTGCTGTCGTTCCCGTTTTTTCCAACCCTTGACGGGTTCCATCGCCAGGCCCGGCGCGTCGTCGATGGGAAAGGGCGTTATATCGCGAAAGGTAACTTGCAAGAGTGGCGCGAGTTTCTCGACGAAGATGAAATCGCCTGGTCGGTTCTTTACCCGACCACCGGCCTAACCTTCGGACTGGTGCGCGATAAAGAGTGGGCTTGTGCCCTGGCAACGGGCTATAACAACTATCTTTACGAGACTTTCACCAAGCCGGAGAAACGCTTGAAAGGCATGGCGCTTATCCCGCTGCAGAGTATCCCAGAAGCGATCAAGGAGCTCAGACGGGTCGTCACGGAGCTCGGTTTCGTCGGCGCTGTCTTGCCCGCGGTGGGTTTGCGCCAACCGTTCGGCCATGAAAAATATTTTCCTGTGTATGAAGCGGCCCAAGAGTTGGGCGCGCTGCTCGCCGTGCATGCCGCGCCGACCCAGGGGATCGGCGTGGATGGGTTCGACACGCTCATAGAAGTGCGCACTTTAAGCCACGGCTTCGGTCAGATGATTCAAATGACCAGCATGATTTATGGCGGCGTGTACGACCGCTTTCCGCAATTGAAAGTCGCCTATGCCGAGGCCGGCTGCGGCTGGGTGCCCTATCTGATGGAACGGCTGGATCTTGAGTACGAGCACCGCAGCGCGCAAGCGCCCGAATGCAAGGTCATGCCGTCGCAACATCTGAAGAGCGGCCGAATCTTTATTCATTGCGAACTTGAGGACCGCGGCATTGCCCAGATCGCGTCTCTCTTACGCGATGATATTCTGTTTTGTGCGAGTGATTTTCCGCACGAACCGCGCAGTGAGTTTCGCGAAAACGTAGAACGATTCATGGCGCGCGAGGACGTCGGCGCGGCAACCAAGCATAAGCTGTGTTTTGAGAATCCGAAACGGATGTATCCGCTGGCGCTGCAGTAAATCACGCGTATTCCAACCGCGAATGACCTAGCGCCAAGGCTCCTGGGTAAGCGCGGACGATTAGCCGTCAGCACGCGCACCCTTGATGAACGATTCAAAACATAACGGCGCGTTTCGCGCGCTTCGCTATCCCGATTACTTTTGGTTCTGGTCAAGTTATTTCATTTCCAATGTCGGTTCATGGATGCAGAGTATCGCCCAAGGATGGCTGCTCTTCGACCTAACGGCGTCGCCGCTTTACCTCGGGCTGTTCAGCTCGCTGCGCATGGTGCTGTTGCTGAGTTTTTTCGTTATTGGCGGCATTCTGTCGGATCGTATCGATCGGCGCAAAGTGATGCTGTGGATTCAGTTCATCGCCGCGGGGACGTCCCTGCTCTTGGCGCTGCTGGTGTCGAATCAAGCGATTCAGGTCTGGCATATCTTCGTGCTTGGCGCGGTGACGTCGACTACTTGGGCGTTCGAGCAGCCAGTGCGTCAGGCCTTGCTGCCGCAACTGGTGCCGCGCGACGTCCTGGTTAACGCCCTCGCTCTCAATGCGCTGACCTGGAACGGCGCCGGCTTGCTTGGGCCGAGCTTGGTCGGAGTTTCCGTCGGTACGATCGGCATCGCCGGATGTTTCTACGTTAACGTAGTCAGCTACCTGGCGGTAGTGGCGGCCTTGCTTCGGCTGCGCGTGCCGGCCAATGTGCAGGATCCAGAACGAGGCACGGTTCTGCAGAGTTTACTCGGCGGATTTCGCTACGTTCGCGCCGAGCCGGTAATCTTCAACTTTCTCGCGGTCTCGGCGATCTTCAATATATTTGGCCGTTCCTATGCAACGCTGCTGCCGGTATTCGCCAAGGATGTCTTGCGAGTCGGCGCTTCCGGGTTTGGTTTTCTCGCTGCGGGTCCGGGGCTGGGGACGATCTTCGGTTCGCTTACCCTAGCGAGTATAGGACGAGTAGAAGCCAAGCGCTGGCTCATGGTCTCGATGCTGCTCGCGTTCGCCGCAGTGCTGTGCGGCTTTGCCGTGAGCCGCGACTTTTCCGCTGCCGTTGCGCTTTTGGTTGCGATCGGCGCTTTGAGCACGGTATTTGAGACTCTACTAAGCACGTCGATACAGTTGCGCGTTGAAGAGGCGTTCCGTGGTCGGGTATCCGGCTTCTACGGTTTGACCGGCGGCGGCTTGCGTGAATTTGGCGGCATGCAGGCGGGCTTTGTCGCCGAGTGGACCAGCGCGCCGGTGGCGATCGTCGCCGGTGCGGTCGTCTTGGCGCTTGTCGGTTATACTTTCCTCGGTGCCCGGCTCAAGCGCATCGGCTCTCAGTGAATTTTCGTCGGCGAGGTTAACGATGACGAAGAGTCAGTACTTGCTAATGATGATGGCACTAACGATCGGCTCGATGTCGTCCGCATGGGCGCAAAAACTTGATCACGCAGTCCTGGCTTACGGTTCTACCGGCGCAAATCTGACGCCTTTTTGGGTTGCTCGCGAAGCGGGGCTGTACAAGCACTACGGCGTCGATGTCGACATCGTTTTTTTTCGTGGCAGTACGATTGCAATCAACGCATTGGCAACCAAGGACGCTCACTTCGGCGCCTTTGGCGCTAGTTCTTCGGTACTCGCCAAATTAGGCGGTGTCGACACGGTGCTGGTTGCGACGGCGGCGCCGGGCTTGCTGTTTTACCTCATCACTAAAAAAGAGATTCGCAATGCCAGCGATTTAAAGGGTAAGAAAGTCGCCATCAGTCGTCCGGGAACAGATTCCGATCTCGGCGCGCGGGTCGCGGTACAGCGGCTCGGGCTCGATGAGAAGGATGTCAGCTTTATCAGTCTTGGCACCGACTCGGAGCGTTTAGCTGCAATGGTCCAGGGCGTCGTCGATGCGACGGTCGTGACCGTTTCAGGTTATATCACCGGCCAGAAGCTTGGATTTCACTCGATCCTGGATTTAGGCCAAGCGAGAATTCCTTACGAAGCCGCGAGCTTGATTACGACGCGGGCTTTGATGCGCGACAATCCAGATTTGGTGATGAAATATGTCAAAGGATTTGTCGCTGGAATCCACTACGCCAAGAGCAATCGCGAGCCGACGGTGAAAATTCTTTCAAAGTACATGCGCACCGACGACCGCGATGTGCTCAATGCCAGCTACGATTACTTTGTTAGTCGAATCATTCCGCGTGTTCCGTATGTCAGCGAGAAGGGTCTGCAGGCAGTCATCGACTTCATCCGCCAGCGCAATCCGCAGACGCCCAACGTCAAAGCCGCGGACTTCATGGATAATCGTTACATCAAGGAACTCGACGACAGCGGGTTTATCAAGGGCCTCTACAAAGGTTGATTGTCGCGGTCTGGGAGCGATCGATTCACCAAGGTCGGCCGGATATTTTCCCACCGTGCTGCGATGTCGAATACTTGGATTGCGTGAAGCTACTATACGGCGAGCTTTACCGAAGCAATTGCGACTGGCTATTTTTGATCAGCTGCGTGTAGAAATTTATGCAGCGCAGGTAGTCGTCGACTGAAATTCGTTCGTCGATGCCGTGAAATCTATCGGTGTCCGCTGCTGTAATCGTAATTGGCAGAAAGCGCAGGACGCTCCGGGTTAGTCCGGCGTAATGGCGGGAGTCGGTTGCCGCGACCAGTAGTGCTGGAGCGACGATTGACCGGGGCGTGATTTGACGGATGGTCCGAGCCAGGAGTTGAAAGCTGGGACTCTCGATATCGGTCGCTGTTGAGGGTTCTATGCGTATCGCCAACGGGGTGAGTTTAACCTTGGGGTCATCGATGATTTCACGCACCTGTGCCAGCGCGCCGGCCGTGGTTTCTCCCGGCATGATCCGCAAGTTTATGACGGCGCGGGCGTGGGTCGGCAGAACGTTATCTTTGACGCCGGAGTTGAACATGGTTGGCGCCATGGTCGTGCGGAGAATCGCATTAATCAGTGGTGACCCGGCTAATTGATGGACGACCAGCGGCTCGAACAGCCAAAGATTGGCTAACACAAGTTTAGCGGTCCAACCCATTTCGGGGCCGAGGAACTCAAACATCGCGCGTGTCGGACCGCGGATACTAGCCGGGAAGGGAGCGGCTTCGAGCCGCTGCAAGGCCCGGGTGACGCTGGCAATCGCGTTATCGTTGGGTGGTATTGAGCTGTGGCCGCCGGCGGCATTGGCGTTCAGCTCAATACTTAAATAGCCCTTCTCGGCAATCCCGATGAGCGCCACCGGCGCGGTTACACCGTCGATGATGCCGCTGAGAACATTCATGCCTTCGTCAAGAACATATTCCAGCTGCACTTTGCGCGCGGTTAAGACCGCCGCAATCTTGGCGGCGCCGTTTTCGCCGCCGGTTTCCTCGTCGTGGCCAAAGGCTAGGTAGATCGTGCGCTCGGGTTTGTAATCTTGTTTGACGAGCCATTCTATCGCTTCAAGACTTGCCATCAGGCTGCCTTTGTCATCCAGGGCCCCGCGCCCCCACACGTAACCGTCGGCGACTGCCCCAGCGAAAGGCGGGTGGCGCCACCGAGGGGAAGATTCGGCGTCCGCGGGCACTACGTCCAGGTGGGCAAGTAACAGGATGGGTTTCAATTCGGTGCGAGTGCCTTGCCAGGTGTAAAGCAGGCTGTGCTGATTAACGGTTTCTCGCGCCAAGCGCTGATGCAACGTAGGAAATGACTCGGTAAGAAAAGCATGAAAGCGCTCGAATTCCGCCTGTGATGCCGAGTCGATCGGCGAGACGGTCCGGTGGCGAATCGCGCGGCTAAGTCGTTGTGCAGCTGCATCGGCATCGATTTGAATCGGCGCTGCAGGGGTGACGTCTAGCTGACGCGGCACAAAGCGCTGCACCCCAATAGCGAGTGCGCCGCCAAGGACGGCGGCGAACAGGGCGAGCACGCTAAAAAACTTATTCATGCAGGTCCGGGGTAGCAACTTTGGTAGGTGACGGCAAGCCGCTTGCTCAGCCCGAAAATCACTAGGCAGAGCAAGGGGGGCGCCGGCCTATGTGGGTCGTGAGGTAGGCAGGATCAGCCTGACCAAGGCCAGGAGATACCTGAGGCGAGATCTGAGCATGATGTTGTCCGCGCTGGAAGGCATTATCGAATGATAAGCTAGTATAGTGCAGCTGTGCACGCGACTATGCTAGGGACGGCTCAAAAAGCTAACACAGCCTGAATTTAAAGATGGACTTAAACCCAGGCCGATGAGAACAACGGAACTGTTTTTTAGTAGGTTCGTTCGCGTTTACGCACGATGCGGCCAGCTTCAATTGGGTTGCCTTCATCGTCATAGATGCGCGTGCTGGTAAACCCTTGCGGCCAGATTGAAGTGACCCACTGGCGAATATTGAAGCCAATGCGAATCTGGGTGATCGAATTCGGGTTTTCGTTGATGTGCTGGTGTTCCCACATGGCCGGCGGCACATAGAGAACGTCGCCAGCCTGCCAAGGAATGCGCTTGCCCTGCATGTCGGTGAACCCTTGACCGTCGATCGCATAGACGACAGCCTCAAGATGTTTGTGCCTGCCGCTCTCATGGAAAGCCGGCTCGATCCAGCGATTGGTAATCGCCACGCTGACGGCACGGAAGCCATTTTTGGGCACGACGAGATAGTTGGAAAAATCGTGCTGGTTTTTTGTCGCGGCGATGGCGCCCTGCGGATTATAACTCTCTCCGTCAGGCAGTTTTTCTTTGTTCGTCGGCGCCTGCTCAAGATGGATGATCGCGCGGCTGCCATCGGGGTAATACTGCGACGTTTCCTCAGGCATGGCGGCGATCCGCGATGGGTCATTGGGGCCGCAGGTCTCGATCTGTTCAATGCGCGCGACACGGAGGAAGGCTTCGAGATCGAAACACATGCCGTGCAGGATTAACACCGGAACATTACCGGTATTAAAATGTTGATGTTCAGCCCAAAATGGAATCTGCAGGGTGCTGCTTGTATGCCAGTTGAAACGCTGGCCATTGATAATGCTAAACCCTTCACCCTCGAGGATGTGCATCGACTCTTCACCGTGGCGATGCTTGCCGGTATGCCAGCCGACCGGAATTTCCGACTTGAGCACATTGCTGCCCATGGTGGCAAAACCGAGATGATTCGCAACCATCAGCTTCACTTTGACATCCTGGGGCGTTGAAACCCACGGAATGTCTTTATCCGTGGCTACCAGGCGGCCGACTTCAAGTTCATCTTGGAGTCTGTTTGGCGTTTCGAGCCATTGTTCATAAAAATTCTTGGCCATAACGATTCCTTTTGTCTGTGTTAAACGATTACTCAGCGATCTGTTGCGCCAGCGAATCCTTTTTCAGCAACTTAGCCACGAAGTGGCGCATCGCGAAACGTTGCCCGTCGCGCATGCTGCGGACGGTGCCATTCTTCACCGCGGCAATCAGATCTTTTTTTAGTGTGCTCTGCTGCGTGCCGGACAATTGTTCAACGGCCGGTATTTGCTGGACCATCTGAAGGAGCGTGTCGAGATCGGGATAGTCAACGACATAACTGAGGAAGCGATCACGAATCGCTTCATCGATCAGATCGGGGCGGTTGCTCGTCAAAATGATCGTGGCGCGCGACGTATCAAGATCGTCTATGGAATGAAAGAAAACGCTGTCCTGAGAAAAGTGCCACTCTTTGGCATGTTGACTGCCGCGCGCCATGAAGATGGATTCCACGTCATCGAACAGCAGCACTGAGCGCTGTCCCTGCGCGGTGAATCCCGATCTTGCATGGAGAAAAATATCGCGAATTCTTTCTTCGCTCTCGCCATAGCGGGAGCGCGAAATCTCACCGCCATCGACGAAGGCTAGTGCGACTGGCGGCTCATTCTCGGCTTCAAACCTGCGACCGAGTTCATAGGCCACCCGTTTGGCCAGGGTGGTTTTGCCGGTGCCGGGAGGACCGCTGAGCATGAATCCTTTTACCAGGCCTCGGGTCGTTCCGGAGCGCCATTGATATTCGGTGATGGCGGTTATTTCCTGCAGGAGGTCTTGATAGCGGTCGCCGACCATCTCGCTGCCGCGGACCACTCCGGTGTCGTCGCTACCGCCAAAAAGCAATGACAGCTTTTCGAACGGAATAACGTTTCCCGCGGATAGATGATGATGTCCATCGCTTGCTCGCATTTAGTAGAATCTCCCAGCTAAAAGGACAATCCCAGATGCTAATCTAACCCATTAAAATATCAAGAGCTTGCGACAATGCAAGGATTTCATAATGAGCCGGTGGATCGTTCGCTCGCCGGTGTTGTCTGTGCGCTATTCAGTGGCACGAATTTCTCCGGTGTGAAATTCGTTACTGGTTGGAGATCATGGAAATCAACGAGCGCTCTTGAGCAACGTGTGTAGATGCTAAAAGCAACTACCACATTGGCCACTTGGACGGCGATTGTTGTCATCAAGCAACAAAAAGTATTTCGAGCACGACTAAAAGCTGTTCAGGTAGAAGGGTGAACCGGCCACGCC
>DATLCH010000111.1:0-7077 GCA_035526465.1 Candidatus Limnocylindrales bacterium
ATGTCAGTCCGAAAGCATCGAGTCTCGAATTGTACAAAGGCTTGCTTGGCGGTTCGGCTCATGGTGTTTTTAATGGCAAGATCGTTGTTCACAAGGATGCGCAGAAGTCGGACGCGCGCCAGACCAACAAGAATTTACTACTGTCGGACAGCGCCGTGATCGATACCAAGCCGCAGTTGGAAATTTATGCCGACGACGTCAAGTGCAGCCATGGTTCGACCATCGGCCAGCTCGACGCCGACGCGGTCTTTTATCTGCGTTCGCGCGGTTTGGATCCGGCTGCGGCGCGCAGTTTGCTGAGCTTTGCCTTTGCCAGCGACGTGGTGCGGCGGTTGGGTATTGAAAAACTGCGCCAACGGCTAGACGATTATCTGGTCGCCCGCTTCGGAGCATGGTGATCGGCTTATGAAAGCGATGTCGCAGAAGAGGACCGCCCCAGTCAAGTTCGATGTTGCCCGGGTGCGCCAGGACTTTCCCATTCTCAGTCAGAAGGTCCACGGCAAGCCGCTGGTCTATTTGGACAACGGCGCCACTAGCCAAAAGCCGCTGTGTGTTATCGAAGCGATCGACCATTACTATAAGGCCGAAAATTCCAACATCCATCGCGGCGTGCATTATCTGAGTGAGCGCGCCACGGCAGCCTACGAGTCGGCGCGTGGCAAACTGCGCGGCTTTATCAACGCGCGTTCCGATCAAGAAATTATCTTTGTACGCGGCACCACCGAAGCGATTAATTTGGTGGCGCAGAGTTACGGCCGAACTTTTTTGAAAGCGGGCGACGAGATTATCATCTCGGCGATGGAGCATCACTCCAATATTGTGCCGTGGCAGATGCTTTGTGATCAGGTCGGCGCCAAGCTGCGGGTTATTCCCATTAACCATGACGGCGAGATCGTCATGGAAGAGTATGAACACTTGCTCAACGACAAGACCAAATTTGTGGCCGTTACTCATGTCTCCAATGCGCTTGGCACCATAGTTCCGGTGAAACGGATTGTCGCCTTGGCGCATGGTCGGGGGATCCCGGTAATGCTCGACGGCGCCCAAGCCGTGCCGCATTTGCAAGTCGACGTGCAAGATCTAGATTGCGATTTTTACGCCTTCTCCGGTCACAAGATGTTCGGACCGACCGGAGTCGGCGTATTGTACGGCCGCGCGGAGCTCTTGGAAAAAATGCCGCCCTATCAGGGTGGCGGTGACATGATCAGCTTGGTCACTTTTGAGAAGACCCACTACAACGTGCTGCCGTATAAGTTCGAGGCGGGTACGCCGAATGTTGCCGACGGCATCGGATTGGGAGCGGCGGTGGACTATTTGCGCGCGCTCGATTGGCCGGCAGTAGCAGCCCACGAAGATCGTTTGCTGCGATACGCGACTGCGGCACTCCAGCAAATCGCTGCTCTGCGCATCATTGGCACGGCCAAGGAAAAAGCCGGCGTGTTATCGTTTGTTTTCGATCACGTGCATGCTCATGATGTCGGGACGATCCTAGACCAGGAGGGTGTTGCGGTTCGAGCCGGTCATCATTGTGCCATGCCGGTGATGCAGCGCTTCGGCGTGCCGGCGACCGCGCGGGCATCTTTTGCATTTTACAACACTGTCGAAGAAATCGATCTGTTGGTGCGCGCCATCGAGCGCGTCTTGAAGGTATTTGACTAATGTCGGAACTCGACGATCTCTACCAAGAAGTCATACTCGATCACAACAAAGCGCCACGGAATTTTCGCGCCATATCCGGTGCGAACCGCCGTGCCGAAGGTTACAATCCGCTTTGCGGCGATCAGGTTACCGTCTATCTCCAGGTGGAAGACGGTGTGATCAAGGACATCAGTTTTCAGGGTTCGGGTTGCGCGATTTCCAAGGCATCGGCCTCGATGATGACTACCGAGCTTAAGGGTAAGCCCGAGAGTGCCGCGCACGAGCTATTTGAAAACGTTCACAACATGCTTACCGGCGAACTAGATAATAAAGGCGGCGGTAGCGAGCGGGTCGGCAAGCTGGCAATCCTATCGGGAGTGTGCAAGTTTCCCGCCCGGGTGAAGTGCGCCAGTCTTGCTTGGCACACGATGGAAACGGCGCTGAAAGGCGAAAAGCATCCGGTGCAGACCGAGTGATTCGCGATGCTAAATAGGACGCGACGCCAATGACAACTGACAAACCAATTACTCTGATACGGGATTGTTCGGCGGTGATGGTACCGAGCGGTGAACCGTTATCGCTTAAATGCGGTAGTCAGGTGTGGCTTACTCAGTCGTTGGGCGGCGGCTATACGGTGATGACCGATCACGGTTACACGGTGCGCGTCGACGGCCGCGATGGCGATGCACTGGGCTTCAGCGATGGGCAGGCGACGAGGGGCCAATCGATTGAAAAGAAAGGATCGCTGCAAGAGCGAGTCTGGCAGCAACTGCGTTCCTGTTTCGATCCGGAAATCCCGGTCAACATCGTTGACCTCGGTTTGATCTATGATTGCCGGGTCGAACCTCTTCCCAACGGCGGCCATAAGGCACTGGTACTATTTACTCTAACCGCACAAGGCTGCGGCATGGGTGAGTTTCTCAAGGCCGATATCAGACGCAAGTTGCTCGAGGTGAGTGACCTCAGCGAGGCGGCCGTCGAGTTGGTATGGGATCCGCCGTGGAGCCAAAGCCGCATGTCGGTCGCGGCCAAACATCAACTCGGTATTGAATAGGCGCGAAAAAATGGAAACCATCAATCAGACGATTATCGAAGCCGAGGTGATCGAGGCATTGCGCACCGTCTTCGATCCGGAGATTCCGGTAAACGTCTACGAACTTGGGTTGATTTACTTGGTCGAAGTGAGTAGCGAGGGCGCGGTGATGATTCGCATGACGCTGACCTCGCCGCATTGCCCCGCGGTGCAGTCGATGCCGGCTGAAATCGAAAGCAAGGTTCGGACGATTTCTGGGGTCACTGATGTGAACATCGATCTGGTATGGGACCCAGCTTGGGATCAATCTAAAATGTCGGAAGCGGCGCGGCTACAATTGGGTATGATGTAGCACGGTTTGGCTTCGTTTTCTGTCCCGCGACGATCTATTCGAATTCATTATGACCCCGACATCCTTTGAACAGTTAGGCGGTGAAGCGAAGTTGCGCGCAGTGATCGATACTTTCGTCGACCGGGTCTTTGCCGACCGCATGATTGGGTTCTTCTTTCGTAGCGCCGACAAGGCGCGCATTAAGGAAATGGAGTACCAGCTGGCGGCGAATTTTCTCGGCGCTAAAATCGAATATGGTGGGCGACCCTTGGATCAGGTGCACCGTAAGTTCCCGATCATGGGCGGCCACTTTGCGAGACGACGGCAAATTCTTAAGGAGAGCATCGAGGCTCATGGCGTTCCCGACGAAATCAAGAAGCTCTGGCTCGATCATACCGATGCACTGCGATCATTAATCACGCCCGAAAACGATTCGGGATGCGATCCGATAGCTGCGCGAGAACGCGTCAAGACTGCGTAACCCTATAAGTTTTTTGCCTTTTCCCGGACTAAACAATTGTCGGCGCTAGAACCTTGTGCTACTAATAGTGGCGGGCGTTGAGGTAGTCATCTAGGACTTGTGTGAGATTAGCCGAGCTTTACAGCCAACCTAGGTTGACCCTATCAGTCGAGTTCTTTCCTCCAAAGACAGAAAAAGGCGAGGAAAACCTCTTCAGCGAAATTGAGCTGATCAAGAGGATAAACCCCGCCTTCTGTTCTGTTACGTACGGGGCGGGCGGAAGCACGCGCGAAAAAACCGTCGATTTGGTCGATACGATTCGCTCAGGGTGCGGTCTAGAAGTCATGTGTCACCTAACGGTGGTCGGGCAATCGAAGGACGATGCCCGCGCGGTGCTAAAGAAACTTCAAACTTGCGGGATCGAGAACCTCCTCGCTCTCGGCGGTGACCCACCCCAGGGGAGTTCCGACTGGCAGCCCCATCCCGACGGATTCCATCATGCGATCGAACTGGTCCGCGAGGCCGTGGCGATGCGATCGTTTTCGGTCGCGGTGGCAGGCTTTCCCGAGATCCATCCACGGGCGCTGAGCCGGGATGCCGATTTGCAATTTCTCAAAGAGAAAGTCGCGGCGGGCGCCGATGCGATCATCACGCAACTCTTTTTTGATAACCAAGATTTCTATCGATTCAGCGAGGATCTCCGTAAGCTCGGTGTTGTCGTGCCGATTATTCCTGGAGTCTTGCCGCTTCAATCGGCGCCGCAAGTGCGCCGCTTCACGTCGCTGTGTTGTTCAAAGATCCCCGATAAGTTGGAGCGAGAATTAATCAAAGTCGAGAATGATGAGGCCGCCGCAGTTGCGCTCGGGATCGATTATGCGACGCAGCAATGTGAGGAATTGATCAAGTTCGGTGTGCCCGGACTGCATTTTTACAGTCTAAATAAATCCCATTCGGTGTTGGCGATTCACAAGAATCTCGGCCTGTGATTCTTGCCGTCGAGGCAATTCCGAGTCGCTCCTAGCGCCTTTTAATGTTCAACGAGAGCATCATGGCTGATGATCAACCTATTCTTACTGAAGATGATAACCAGCAGGTCGAAGTGCGCAAGCAAAAGCTCGCCAAACTTCGCGACGGCGCCCAGGTGGTTTATCCGAACGACTTCAAGCCGTCTCATTCTGTGACCGATGTTTTTGCCCAAGCGAGCAATCTCAGCGATGACGAGCTGCACGCCAATTCGATTGCTGTCAGCGTGGCCGGGCGAATCATGGCAATCCGCCGCATGGGCAAAGCATCATTCTTCCAGATTCAGGATCGACGCGGCCGGCTGCAAATCTACGCGCGCAAAGATAAGATCGGCGATGATGCATACGAGCTTTTTCAAACTTTGGATATTGGCGATCTGGTCGGTGTCTCCGGCCATGTCTTTCGCACCAAAACCAAAGAACTGACCGTCGAGGCCGCTGGTTTGCGACTCCTCGCCAAGTGCTTGCGACCGCTGCCGGAGAAATGGCATGGATTGGCCGATGTCGAGGCGCGCTATCGCCAGCGCTACGTCGACCTCATGGTCAACCCTGAAGTGCGCGATGTGTTCGAAAAGCGCTCGCGGATCGTGCGCCTGCTCCGGCAATTTTTTGAAGCGCGAGATTTTCTCGAAGTCGAAACGCCGATGATGCAGTCGATCCCCGGGGGCGCTGCGGCGAAACCCTTCACCACGCATCACAATGCCCTCGACTTGGAATTGTATCTCAGAGTCGCGCCCGAGTTGTTCCTCAAACGTCTGTTGGTTGGCGGCTTTGAGCGGGTCTTCGAACTTAATCGAAATTTTCGCAACGAGGGAATTTCGGTGCGGCATAACCCAGAATTCACCATGGTTGAGTTCTATCAAGCCTATGCGACTTTCGAAGACTTAATTCAACTCACCGAAGAGCTGTTTGTCGTCATCGCCAATGATATTGCCGGAGGCCTGACAGTGCCTTACAACGGCGCGACGATCGAGCTGACCCGGCCCTGGCAGCGCCTGACCATTCGCGATGCAGTCATGGTTCACGGCGGTGCTCAGGAGAAAGATGTAGCGAGCCTGGAAAGCCTGCGAACCTTCGCTCAGCAGAGCGGTTTAAAGATCGATCTCAATGTTCCTTACGGCAAGCTCTTAGTCGCGGTCTTCGAGGAAGTCGCAGAAGCAAAATTGATTCAGCCGACATTCTTAACCGGTTTTCCTATCGAGGTCTCACCGTTGGCTCGCAAGAATGATCGGAATCCGGCGATGGTCGACCGCTTCGAGCTCTATATCGGCGGCCGCGAGCTTGCCAATGCTTTTTCTGAATTAAACGATCCTTTTGACCAGCGACAACGCTTTTTAGAACAGATGCAAGCCCGAGCTGCCGGCGATGAAGAAGCTAATCCGATCGATGACGATTACGTTCGCGCCCTTGAGTACGGCATGCCACCGGCCGCCGGCGAAGGGATCGGCATCGACCGCTTAGTGATGTTTTTCACCAATTCACCGTCTATCCGGGATGTCATCCTCTTTCCCTTGCTGCGCCCGCACCGTTAATCGCCACATTAATCCAACAGATGCGCTACGAACTATTCATCGGGCTGCGTTACTTACAGGCGCGCCGGCGCGAGACTTTTATCTCGCTCATTACCCTAATTTCGATCTGCGGGGTGATGATCGGCGTAATGACTTTAAACGTCGTGATGTCGGTTATGACCGGCTTCGAAGAAACCTTGCGTGATCGGTTGCTCGGCATCAATGCGCATATTGCTTTGGTCCGATCCGGCGAGCCGATGAGGGACTACGAGAAACTAGCGCAGCAAATGAGTAAGGAGCCGGGAGTGGTCGCGGCCTCGCCCACGGTGTATGGCCAAGTCATGCTGACTGCGGGTTCGCGGGTGACCGGCGTGGTGGTTCGCGGTGTCGATCCGGATCGTGTTAATGGCGTGGTGAATATTCAGAGTTTCATGCGCGAGGGCAACCTCGACGGACTTAAAACCCAGCACCCGATCCAGGTCGATGAGCGTACGGTAAGTCTGCCCGGGATCATTCTCGGCGAGAGGCTTGCCAACCAGCTGGGGGTTTTTCGCGGCAACGCGGTGCAGGTGGTTTCACCGTTGGGCAGTCCCACGGCTATTGGCGTAATTCCCAAGGTGCGCCGCTTCGTCGTTAGCGGCATTCTCAAAAGCGGCATGAGCGAAATCGATTCAACACTGGTGTTCATGAGTCTTGCGGACGCGCAAAAATTTTTTGAACTGGGTGATGGTGTCACCAATATCGAGATGCGGGTACAGGACGTCAGTCGCTCCCGGGAAATCGCCGACCGCATTCAGCGGCAGCTAGGATTTCCCTATTTTGCCGAAGATTGGACGCGCCTGTGGCCCAATCTCTTTTCTGCCCTCAAGCTGGAAAAGACCGTTTACTTTCTTGTCTTGCTCTTGATGGTGCTCATCGGCGCATTCAATATTGTATCGACTCTCGTCATGGTCGTAATGGAGAAGCGTAAGGACATTGCGATCCTGCGCTCGATGGGTGCGACTCAGAAAAGCATCCGGCAAATTTTTTTGCTGAAAGGTTGTTTGATCGGCGTCGTAGGAACGATCTTGGGTGTGATCCTC
>DATLCH010000125.1:0-6925 GCA_035526465.1 Candidatus Limnocylindrales bacterium
AGAAAGCGTCATAATGAAGCACGCGGTTGTCATAGTCTTAGCTGTCATTTGTCTCTCCCTTGCTCCCCAAATATTTTTCGCAGCTGAATCCGCCAACCCCCGCGCTGAATGGGAAAAGACCGTGGAGGCCGCCAAGAAGGAAGGCCAATTGACTCTCTATCATTGGGGCACGCCGCTTATGCTCGATGCCGGCGCGTTTCAGAAGGCCTATCCGGAAATCAAAGTCACCATTGTGAGTGCCATGGGCAACGACCTGATGCAGCGCATTTTAGCCGAGCGCCGCGGCGAAAAGTTCATTCCAGACGTCTACATCGCCGGCATCGCCACCATGATGGTGCTGCACAAAGCGAAGACTTTCGACCCGATCAAGACTGCGTTGATTCTGCCGGAAGTAAGCGACGAGTCCAAATGGTGGCGCGGCAAGCATACCTACGGTGACGCTGAGCGGGCGCATATTTTCACCTTCACCAAAAGCCCCGACTACGGCAGCATCGGCCTCAATACCAAGCTCGTCGATCCGTTGGAGTTTAAATCCTATTGGGATTTTCTTCAGCCTAAATGGAAATCGAAAATCACCGTGCAGGATCTGCGCGGCGGCGGACCGGGCTCCACGCCGCTGCGCTTCATGTACTACAATCCCGAATTGGGCGCTAAATATCTGCGCCAGCTTTATGGCGGCATGGATGCGACGCTTTATCGCGACAACCGTCTCGCCCTTGACTGGCTCGGCAGCGGCAAGTTTGCCCTGGCTTTTTTCGTTCAAAAGGTCGAGGAGGCGGAGATCAAAGGCCTCCCCGTATTGCAGTTTAGGCAACCCATGAAGGAAGGCGTCGGGCTCTCATCGCGCGTCGGCCACATGGCGCTGCTCAATCGCGCGCCCCATCCCAACGCAGCCAAAGTTTTCATCAACTGGTATTTGTCGCGCGACGGCCAGGAGCTATTTCAGCGGCTGCAAATCGGCGCCCACGATCCTGCCGACTCCCTGCGCATCGATATTCCCAAAAACCAAATCCCGCCAGCCGATCGCCGCCAGGACGGCGTCAAGTATATCGATCTCGACGAGCAAAAGGTCTTCGATCCTTCGCCGGCGATTCAATTGATCAAGGAAACACTCGGTGATGCCGGCAAGTAGGAGTGAGCCCTCATGATTAAATTACCCTCGCGGTTTTTGCTGTTCTGCGCCCTCTCGCTCGCGACTTCTGCCGATGCCGCCGAACTGAAGCCCTCGTCCGCCGAATGGGAAGCGACGCTGAAAGCCGCCAGGGCGGAAAAGGAAGTGGCGGTCGGCTGCGAACCCACCCCGGAATCGCGCAATGCTCTGATGCAGTTTCAGCAAGCCTTCCCGGATATTCAATTGAAGTTGAATCCCATCGGCGCCCGCGACTTTGCCACCCGTGTGCTGGCGGAGCGGCGCGCCGGAAAATATCTCGCCGATGTTTTTAGCGGCGGCACCACCTCACCATCCCAAGTCCTGGTTCCAGCCAATGCCCTCGATCCGATCCGCACCGCCTTCATTCTGCCCGAGGTCATCAACGAAACTCTCTGGTTCAAGAAACGATTTCATTTCGCTGACGGCGAGAATCAGTTCGTTTTTTTAAACGACGCAACGGTTAACATCGACCATTTGGTCTACAACACCAATCTGGTGCGCGCTGACGAGATCCGCTCGCTGTGGGACATGCTTCAGCCCAAGTGGAAAGGCAAAATCGTGGCCTACGATCCGCGTCTTCCGGGCGGCGCCAGCAACAACATGCGCTTTATCTACTACAACCCCAAGCTTGGCCCGGCATTCTTGCAACGCTTGTTTAGCGAGATGGACGTCACCATCGGCTCGAACAACCGTCAACTTATGGACTGGCTGGCTGCCGGCAAGTATTCGTTGGGCCTGTTCATCGGCCGCGATATCGAAACCGCGCTCAAGCAAGGATTGCCCGTGGCCGAAGTAAACTCAACTAAAGCCGACGGCGCGATGCTGGCCTCTGCCACCGGCAGCATCGCATTGATCAATCGCGCGCCCCATCCCAATGCCGCCAAGGTTTTCATCAACTGGTTTCTGTCCCGCGAAGGACAAATGGCCTGGCAAAAACAGACCGACAGAAACTCGCTGAGAAGCGATATTCCCAAAGACGGCATCACCAAATGGCGCGACAAAGTGCCACCCGACGACGGCAACTATATATTTACCAATCTGCCCGCTTATAATGACCTGAAGCCGGGGCAAAAGATCGTCGAAGAGGCGCTCGCTCAAGCAGCCAAAAAATGAACAAGCTCACGCCTGCTCAAACAACGAAAACAGCCAAAACTCCCGCGTGCCCCGAATGCGGTGCAACATCGGTGGTCCCGGTTATTCACGGCATTCCAAGCACCGCGCAAGCGAAGAAAATCGCCGCCGGCCAAGCGATCGCCGCGGATCGCGAAGAATGGGAAGGCATGAGCGAGTGGTACTGCAATGCCTGCGGCTGCGATTGGAGCCGCCACTCGCGCCGATTCAAAAAACCCGGCGGAGTGAACGCGACGCGCGGATACTGAGACGATTGCCCCAATCGAATGCTAACCGAGCCCAAGCACTTCACGAACCTGTGAAGCACGGCGATTGGAATCGATCGAGATCTGCTGCGCGACCTTCCCGATATCGAAAACAATCAAATCTTCCGCAAACGCTTCAACGTCGGCGGGATCGTGGGTGATCACGACCATGGGCACCGCGAAACTTTGTTGCAGCTTGAGCAGTTCGCCGCGCGTTTTGCCGCGCAAGACCGGGTCGAGAGCCGCAAGCGGCTCGTCGAGAAGCAAAATATCAGGCTTACGGATAAGGGCGCGTGCCAAGGCGACGCGCTGGCGCTGGCCGCCGGACAGTTGGCGTGGATAGCTTGTGCCTAGATCGGCGAGGTCGAATTTGGCAAGAAATTCCTCCACCGCCGCCCCTGACGCGCCATTCCGCAAAGACTGCTCCAGCGGGAACGCGACGTTTTGCGCCACGCTAAGGTGAGGAAATAACGCGTAGTCTTGAAACACATAGCCGACGTTGCGCTCGCGTGCGGCAAGATTCACGGCAGATTTTGAATCGAACAGGACTCGGCCATCGAGGACGATTCGCCCGCTGTCCGGTTTGATCAGGCCGGCGATCGCCTGAATGGTCACACTCTTGCCGGCGCCGGACGGTCCGAAGATGACGATCAGACTCTTGGCGGATTGAAAAGCGACCTCGAGTTGAAAAAGCCGGTCTTCGGCTTTGAGGCGCATGCGTAGCTGCACGTCCAGTTTCATAATTTCAAATCACCGCAACGCTTAGAACTGCCGCTGCAAAAATTTGCCCGACGCGGCCAAAATGCAAACGCAAACCAGCGAAGCTAACAGCACCAAGAAATTGGCGACGCTGTCCTGGCCGGCTTGCACCGCTTCATAGATCGCGATGGAAATCGTTTGAGTCTTTCCCGGGATGCTGCCGGCGATCATCAAGGTTGCGCCGAACTCGCCCATGGCGCGAGCGAACGCCAACATGGTGCCGGCAAAAACGCCTCGCCAGGCCAGCGGCAGACTGACGCGAAAAAACACCTTCGCTTCACCGGCACCCAAGACCCGCGCGGCATTTTCGAGATGATGATCGACGCTGCCCAGCGAAGCTCGCGCCGCTCGGTACACAAGTGGAAAAGCGACGGCGGCAGAAGCGATCACCGCGCCCTGCCAGGTAAAGATCAAATGAATACCTAAACTCTCTTCCAACCACGCACCGATCCAACCGCGCCGTCCAAAGACGACCAGGAGATAATAGCCCAATACCGTGGGCGGCATGACCATCGGCAAGGTGCAGATCGCGTCGATGATCTGACTCCCCCAAAACGAATAGCGGCCCAGCAGATAAGCGCACGCCACGCCGGCAAAAAGCACAATCGCGGTCGCCGCAACAGCGATCTTCAGAGTGAGCAACAACGGAACCAACGCGTCAGTCATTGGGGATGAGGTCACAATCACGGCTCGGTGAAAGCGAATTTCTGCAGGATGGTTTGACCAGCGCTGGAGCGCACTAAGTCGAGGAAGTCACGCCCGAGCTGGGGGTTTTTGCTCGCCGTCGTCATGGCAATGGGATACACCACCCGCCGGGTCGTCGTCACTTCCAACGCGACGCGGACTTTGTCCTTCATCAGCGCGGCATCCGTCGTGTAAACAAAACCGGCATCGACTTCGCCGCGCGCCAGATAGTCGAGAGTTTGGCGCACGTTCTGGGTGTAAATGAATCGTTCCTGCAAGACCGTCCAGAGCCTCGCTTTATCGAGCACCGCCTTGGCATAACGGCCGACCGGAACCGTTGCCGGTTGACTGATCGCGATCCGCCGCACTGCCTTCGTCTTCAAGTCATCGAGCGTGTTAAAGCGCAGCGGTGAATCCATCGGCAGCGCCAGCACCAAGCGATTGCCGGCAAAATTAAACCTGGTAGTCGCGATGATCAGTTTTGCTGTGAGCGCCTTGTCCATCGCCTCTTCATCCGCTGAAGCAAATACATCCACCGGCGCTCCCTCGGCAATCTGCTTAACCAGCACATCGGAGGCGGCAAAGTTAAAAATCACTTTGTCGCGCGCATGCACGCGCTCGAATTCTGCGCCGATGTTTTTGAATGCGTTGGTCAGGCTCGCCGCTGCCGACACCCATAATTCTGTGGCCCCGACCCGAGGTGCGAAAGCGTGAATGCTCAAACATATAGTTAATGTTAATCGCAGCGCGCACATAAGTTCCTTTATATAGCATGGTTGCAACGGCGATCCATTATCATCAGATGAGCCAGCGTCAGTGCAACACATAGGAAATTCAGTTGACTCGGAATGATGCCTGAGACAAATTGGCTCAACTTCACTGCGACGAGGTGCCGATGCGAATTACGCCTGCGTTAATGATTGTACTGGCTTCACTTATTTGGCTTCCCACCAGTGCCGCGCGAGCTGCCGAAATTAAAGCACCGTGGCAAAGCGAGTGGGAAAAGACCGTCGAAGCGGCAAAGAAGGAAGGCAAATTGGTCGCCGCGATTCCCGCCAGCGCCGAGCTGCGCAAGGCGATTGGCGAGGTGTTTCCCAAGCGCTATCCGGGCATCGAGCTCGATCTCACCAACGCACGCGGCCCATCCAACGCCGCCAAGATTGCCGCCGAACACGCCGCTGGAGTGCGCGACTTTGATCTACTGATCAGCGGCACGTCGACGCCCTTCAATTTGCTCAACGCGGGTATTCTGGAACCGGCCGAACCGCTGCTGATTCTGCCCGAAGTCAAAGATCCCAAGCGCTGGTTTGGCGGCCATGTTTGGCTCGACAACGCCAAGAAATTTATCTACGCCTTTCAGGTCTATCAGTCGGAAAACATCTGGCACAACGCGGCGATGATGAAACCCGAGGAGGCACGGTCCTATGATGACCTGCTGTTACCGAAGTTCAAAGGTAAGATCGGCATTCTTGACCCACGCAGCGCCGGCGCAGGCACGGCGACCTGGGCGTTCTTTCTAAAAATCAAAGGCGAAGAGTGGCTGAAAAAACTCGCGGCACAAGATCTGTTTCTATCGCGCGATCAACGCCAGCTCGCCGACAGCCTGGCAAAGGGCAAGGTCGCCGTCACCATCGGCCTGACCTACTATACATTTTCACCGTTCTTGAAGGCCGGACTGCCAGTCAAACCGCTCCCCGATATGAAAGAAGGCACCTACACCAGCTGCGGCAGCAGCGCGACCTCGATCGTGAAAAATTCGCCGCACCCCAACGCAACCAAAGTCTTTATCAACTGGCTCTACGGCAAAGAAGGCCAGGAAATTTACGGTAAGGCCATGGGACAAGCCACCCGCCGCCTCGATGTCGATACCAAATGGATGGCGGCACACGGTGTGCGGGCGTCAAAAGATTTTCTCTCCGTCGAAGAGAACAATCGCCTGGAAAACTACGGCGAAGAAACTGTCGGCAAATACTGGGCGGCATCGGTAAAGATCGCGGAAGAAGTTTTCAAATAGCGAGGCGCGGAACGCGCCCGTTCAAAGTTCAAGGGTTCAGGTTCAAAGTTCGGACATCCTCATCCCCGCTGACCTTGAACTTTTGAACCTTGAACCAGCGCGCGCGTGGCACAAATGCTAAAACGCCATCTAATACTCGCACTACTCGGCAGTCTGCTAATACCGATCATGAGCGCGCGCGCCCAATCGGAATGGGACAAGACCGTCGAGGCCGCCAAGAAGGAAGGCAAGATCGTCGCCGGCATTCCGGCGAGCGCGGAGCTGCGCAAAGCGCTCGATGATACTTTCAGCAAGCGCTATCCGGCCATCGACATCGAGCTGGCCACCGGCCGCGGGCCGGCCAACGCCAGCAAGATTGCCGCCGAACATGCCGCCGGCGTGCGCTACTTCGACGTGCTGATCAGCGGCTCTTTGACGCCGTTGAACCTGTTGAATGCCGGCATTCTCGAGCCCATCGAACCGCTATTGATCGTGCCGGAAGTGAAAGATCCCAAGCGCTGGTACGGCGGCCATGTCTGGGCCGACAACGCCAAAAAATATCTCTACTCATTCCAGGCCTACCAGTCGGAAAATTTTTGGCACAATACCCAATTATTAAAGCCCGAAGAGTATCGCGCCTTTGACGACCTGTTAAATTCAAAGTGGAAAGGCAAGATCGCCATCCTCGATCCGCGTTCCGCCGGCGGCGGCACATCGAGCTGGGCGTTTTTTTACAAAGTTAAAGGTGAAGAATTTTTGCGCAAGCTGGCCGCTCAGGAGCTGACCCTGTCGCGTGAGCAGCGGCTGCTTGGCGAGAGCCTCGCCAAGGGACGCTTTGCCATCACCATCGGCCTCACCTACTACTCGTTGGCGCCATTCATCAAAGCCAACTTGCCGATCAAGCCTCTGCCCGAAGCCAAAGAAGGCAGCTACACGAGCAGCGGAAGCGGCGCTCTATCGGTG
>DATLCH010000135.1:0-9705 GCA_035526465.1 Candidatus Limnocylindrales bacterium
TCCTAATATGTGACGGTTTCCACACACGCCGGCTACCCTCTTTCCACCCAACGAGACTGCTGCCAAGATTACTCAGATCACGAAGGGCAAAAACAGCTGCGCTGAGCCGGTTGATTGCTCGCACCGCGGTGCTTTCGCCAATTGCCTAATTTCTTTTTCCAGCCATTGGATGTACTGGCGCTGAGTATGGCGTTTGTCGATGGCTGCGATGCAGAGGGCCCGAACGGACTCGGCGAAGTCCGGCCAGTGCTCGCGCATACTGCGCGGCATTTTGATGTAGGTCGGTGGGTCGTCGAGGAATAGCGGATCCCGGGCCAAGGTCCAGATATCGCACTGGATTTCGCCGGTCGGGATGCGCTCGGGATCCGCCCTGCGCGCGCCGAAGCGATCGCCGTAGCCCAAGCCCTGCACCAGGTGCGTCAGCTCATGGCCGATGGTGTGATAGGTGACTTTGCGCACTCGCAGTCTAACGATTAGCCGGTATAGCTCGTGTTTTCGATAAATGACGGTGGCACTGCCTAAATGTTTGCGTGTATAGCCGATGGTGATAGCGGCATCTTTCAATTCGGGAAAATAGCCGAGCGAGCGCTGCACCATTGCCAAGGTGCGACGTGTAATGCGCTGCTTCATCTGCGCTGTGAGTCTGAGCGGCATTGCTGGGGATTTCGACGCAATCTTGCACGGCAGGTCGTTAGTGTCATAATGCCCCCGGCCAGCCTTACGGACATTTATGCCAGACGATATTAACAAGAACAAGGAAAATCAGCCGTTTCATTGTGGGTACGTCGCGATCATCGGTCGGCCCAATGTCGGCAAGTCGACCTTGCTCAACCACATACTCGGTGAGAAGGTTGCAATCGTCTCACCGAAGCCGCAGACCACGCGCAATCGCATCACCGGTATCCGCACCACCGAATCATCGCAGATCGTGTTTCTCGACACGCCGGGAATTCACTCCGGTCATTCGCTGATGAACCGGCGCATGGTCGATACCGCATTGCAGACCCTCGATGAGGTCGATGGTGTCGTTTGGCTGCTCGATGCGCATGACAAAATCAAGCAGGAAGAGGAGCGCATCGCCGAAACCTTGCGGGGCGTCGAGACGCCGGTTCTGATTCTAATCAATAAGATCGATTTAGTCTCCAAGGGAAAACTTTTGCCGCTGATGGAACGCTGCGCGCAACTGTTGCCTGACAAAGAGATTGTGCCGGTAAGCGCGCTAAAGGGTGATGGCGTCCAATTGGTGCTCGGTATGATCGATAAATGGCTGCCGGAAGCTCCGCCTTTTTTTACCGAGGGCGAATACACCGATCAGACAGAGCGTTTTCTCGCGTCCGAGATCGTTCGTGAAAAAGTGTTTTTGCTGACCCGGGAAGAAATTCCCTATGGTGTGGCGGTGACCATCGACGAGTTTACCGAGAAGACCGAAAAAAATCTCATTGTCATCGCGGCGACTATTCATACCGAGCGTGATTCGCACAAAGGAATCCTGATCGGCAAGCGCGGCGCCATGCTCAAAGAAATTGGCCAGCAGGCACGCGAGGAATTAGAGAAGATTTTGGGCTGCCGGATTTTCCTCGAATTATTCATCCGGGTCGATCCCAACTGGACGCAAAATCCCAATTCTCTGGCGGACATGGGACTGTGAGGATGATCCGCTCGTTGCCCAAATTCCAACCCGCCGCGCGCGAACTGCCGCGTAACTTGCCCATCGTAGCCATTGTCGGTCGCCCGAACGTGGGGAAGTCGACGTTTTTTAATCGCTTGGTCGGCGAACGGCGCGCTATTGTCGATGATCTACCCGGCGTGACTCGCGACCGCAACTACGCTGAGACGGTCTGGGCTGGCAGAAAATTTTTACTCGTCGATACTGGCGGGCTTGAATCGGCGACGGCCGGCAAATTAGAAGAGAACGTCCAGGCGCAGAGTCATTTGGCGGTGGCGGAATCCGATGTCATCGTGTTCTTGCTTGACGGCAAGGGCGGGCTCAATCCGTTGGACGAGGAAGCGGTTGGCTGGTTACGTCAAACCGAAAAGCCAGTATTTTTTGCGGTCAACAAACTCGACTCGCGCCAACGGGAAAATAATCTTTACGAATTCTATGCGCTGGGGTTAGACAAGATTTATTCGATTTCCGCCGAACATGGCCTAGGTATTCCCGACCTGATGGACGATGTGGTGCAGCATCTTGCCCCCAATATCGACCGCAAGGAAGACGATGACGGGACAGTAGCAGCGCCGCTGCGGGTTGCCATCGTCGGGCGACCGAATGTCGGCAAATCGACGTTAACCAATCGGCTATTGGGCTTCCAACGATCGGTGGTCGACTCCATACCGGGCACCACCCGGGACGCGGTCGACACGCCCTTCAACTTGCGCGGCGAATCTTGTGTGCTCATCGACACCGCCGGTATACGGCGCAAAGCGCGAATCGACGATCGCATTGAACGTTTTAGCGTGAGCCGCTCGCTCAATGCCGTCGATCGCGGCGATTTGATTGTTCATATTATCGATGGACCGGAGAATGTCACGGACCAAGACGCGCAGATCCTCAGTTATGCGGTGCAGCGTGGCAAAGCAATCTTGTTGGCCGTCAATAAGTGGGATTTGGTTCGTGAAACCGGCGGCGATCCCGATAAGTATCGCGACGAAATCAAATATCGATTGTCGTTCCTTGAATATGTGCCGATCTCATTTATTTCCGCGGCGACAGGTCTTGGCATCCGCAAGATGCTCGAAACCGCGGCCCGCGTGGTGCAAGCGTATCGGCGCAAGGTGTCGACGTCGTCGTTAAACCAGGCGCTTCAAGAGATTGTTCAGGCTCACACCGTGCCGCTGTTTCGCAGCCGCCCAGTGAAGTTTTACTATGGAACCCAGACGAGCATAGCGCCGCCGACATTTACGTTCTTTGTCAACCAGCCGGACGGCATTTTGGAGAGTTATCAGCGTTACTTGGTGAATCAACTGCGGCAGCGGCTGGGCTTTGTCAACGCGCCGATTAGGCTGCATTTTCGCGCCCGGCGCGAAGCAACCCAAGGCCGACGCAAGGGCAATTCTCCCGGCCGGTCGCGCTCGGCATAATAGCTGTTGGCGATGATTTTTGTTCCATTAAAGCACACCGGCAAATTGCGATTCGCTGAAAAAAGATTTGTAAAAACAAAACCTTTCGGCGCATCGGCGGATCATCTCAGCTGATCGCCTAGCCTTCGCTAGACATTTATTTTATCATTCGTCACTTATTGATCCGGGGCCGTTGACAAAACGCCGACGACTATGATTCAGCCATCGTTATTGTTCTCTGAAGGAATCCGTTCGACTATGCGGATGCACGACGAGCTTGTGCCATGGCTGGCCTTGACGCGCGTCAAAGGCTTGGGTTGTGTGAGCTTTAAAAAGCTCGCGGACCACTTTGGCGATCCAACACAGGCATTCGCGGCGGCGCCAAGTGAACTTGACGCCATCGATGGGCTGCAACGCGATGCCATTGAGGGGCTGGTGAGTTTTTCTCAGTGGAGCGAAGTAGACAACGAGCTCAAGCGCATTCGCAGTGCCGGCGTCACGCTCATACGTTACACTGACGGTGCGTATCCCGCGCGGCTTCGTGCCATCGCCGACCCGCCGCCACTGCTTTATGTCAAGGGAGCTTTCGCGCCATGCGATGAGCGGGCAATGGCGATTGTCGGCTCGCGGAGCGCTAGTGACTATGGCCGACGCGTGGCGCGGGATCTGGCGCGCGGCCTAGCCTCGCATGGTTTCACCGTGGTCAGCGGTCTGGCGCGCGGTATCGATGGCATGGCCCATGAGACCGCATTGGATTTCGGCGCGCGCACCATCGCGGTTTTGGGATCCGGAGTCGAACGGGCTTATCCGCCGGAGCATGATAGGTTGTATCGGCGTATTGCCGAGCAGGGCGCTATCATTTCTGAATTGCCCATCGGAACTAAGCCGATGGCGTTTAATTTTCCGGCGCGCAACCGTTTGATTAGTGGCTTGTCGTTGGGCGTCGTTGTGGTCGAAGCGACGGAAAAAAGCGGTTCGCTGATCACGGCGTCCCTTGCCCTCGACCAGGGGCGCGAAGTATTCGCGGTGCCCGGTGAGGTCGGCTCGAGCCGCAGCCGCGGTGCGCACCGGTTGATTCGCCAAGGTGCAAAATTGGTGGAGGGCGTCGATGATATAATAGAAGAGATCGCGCCGCAGCTGGCACGCCATGAGGGCACGAACATTAAACAAGAAGCGCGGCAATTGCCGCAAAGCAGCAGCGCGGCTGTGCAAAAGATTTTTGCAATGCTGCAAGAACGATCCTTGCAGATCGATGAAATTATTGAACACAGCGGGCTTGTGCCCGCACAAGTGCTTGGAATCCTTTTGGACCTGGAATTGCACGGCTATTTAAGGCAATTGCCGGGAAAAGTCTATATCGTCGAAAGATAACGCGAGACAACAAGCGTCATTACTTCTTTTTATGAGCTAACGATTATGGCAGCTAAGAACTTAGTTATTGTCGAATCTCCGGCCAAGGCAAAGACCTTGGAAAAATATCTAGGGCGGGACTATCAAGTGAAGGCCTCGGTCGGTCATGTAATCGATCTGCCGAAGAGTAAGCTCGGTGTCGACATCAAAAAAGATTTCGCACCCGATTTCACGGTGATTCAGGGCAAGAAGAAAGTCATCGATGATTTGAAAAAAGCCGCCAAGGGCAAAGCAAACATTTATCTGGCGTCGGATCCGGATCGAGAAGGCGAAGCCATTGCGTGGCATATCGCCAGCCAAGTTGTGAAAAATCACAAGCATGTCCATCGGGTCCTGATTAACGAGATTACCAAAAAAGCAGTCCAGGCGGCGATTGCCAATCCTCTCGCATTGGACCGCAACAAGTTTGATGCCCAGGTTGCGCGCCGTGTGCTCGACCGATTGGTTGGTTATAAAATTAGTCCGCTGTTGTGGACCAAAGTGCGGCGCGGCCTAAGCGCCGGGCGGGTTCAGTCGGTGGCGGTGCGATTGGTTTGCGAGCGTGAGAAAGATATCCGTGCCTTCGACCCGGTGGAGTATTGGTCCCTTACGGCGACTTTGGAAGGGCGCTTGCCGCCGCCATTCAAGGCCAAGCTCGTCCAGTGGCAAGACCAAAAGGTCGATAACAAGAAGTTTCGTCTGGAAAACGATGCGACCGTCCAGTCCATCGTCAAGTCCCTGGAAGGCGCGTCATGGATCATCGGCGAGGTCGAAAAGAAAGAGCGGCGCCGTTATCCCGCGCCGCCGTTCGTTACCAGTAAATTGCAACAGGAAGCATCGCGCAAACTCGGTTTTCAACCCAAGCGCACCATGCAATTGGCCCAGCAACTTTACGAGGGCGTCGAACTGGGCACCGAGGGATCGGTGGGCTTGATCACCTATATGCGTACCGATTCGACCCGCATCTCCGATGACGCGATTGCTGCCCTACGCGGTTTTATCCAGGGCTCGTACGGCAAGAATTATGTCCCGGGGAAGCCCAATACGTTTCGTTCAAAGAAAGGCGCCCAGGACGCGCATGAGGCTATTCGTCCGACTGCTCTTGAATACACGCCCGACAAAGTACGACGTTATCTGCGCCGCGATATGTTCCAGCTTTATTCGTTGATCTGGGATCGTTTCGTTGCCAGTCAGATGGTGCCGGCGGTGTACGATCAAACCGCTTTTGAGATCCCCGTAAACGAGGCGGTGTTCCGCGCCACCGGCCAGCAGATCAAATTCGACGGTTTCATGAAAGTCTATATTGAGGGACGTGACGAACGGGCCACCCAGAACAACGACGACGAGGAAGAGGAAACCCAGGAGCTTGACGGCGTATTGCCGGATTTACACCAGGGCGATGCGCTCACGCTTCAGGCGATGGAGCCGCGCCAGCATTTCACCCAACCTCCGCCGCGGTTTACCCAGGCGTCATTGATCAAGGAGCTCGACGAAAAGGGTATCGGCCGGCCATCGACGTACGCTGCGATTATCTCCAACATTCTCGATCGCGAGTACGTTGCGCAGAACGAAGGACGGCAATTGGTGCCGACCGATTTGGGATTTTTGGTGAACGACCTGTTGGTTGAAAGTTTTCCCGATATCCTCAACGTCGAGTTTACCGCCAGCATGGAGGATGAGCTCGACAAGATCGAGGACGGCAAGGAAAAATGGACCAAGGCGATGAAGCGGTTTTATACTCCATTCGCGCGCGATCTCAAGAAAGCCGAGAAAGAGATGCGCGATGTGAAACGCCAGGAGGTCCCCACCGACATTGCCTGCGAAAAGTGCGGCAAGCTGATGGTGGTTAAATGGGGGCGTAACGGCGAGTTCATCGCCTGCCCGAGTTACCCCGAGTGCAAGAACACCAAGAACTTCAAGCGCGATGACAAAGGCGAGATCGAGATCGCCGCTGAAGAAGAAGTCGACGAAGCTTGCGACAAGTGCGGCAAGCCGATGCTCCTGCGCTTCGGCAAGTTCGGCAAATTTCTCGGCTGCAGCGGATATCCCGAATGCAAAAACATCCAACCGCTACAAAAGCCGGTGGATCTCGGCATCAAATGCCCCGAGTGCAGAGAGGGCAATATCAAGGAGCGCAAATCACGCTGGGGCAAAATGTTCTACGGTTGCGACAGATACCCGGAATGTAAATTCGCGACGTGGGACAAACCGATGCCGACGCCCTGTCCCGACTGCGACAGTCCTATCTTAGTCGAGAAGGTGCTTAAACGCACTGGCCGCACACACCGCTGCTATAAGAAGGAGTGCGGTTACTCGATTCAAGTGGCGGAGCAATAGTCTGGCGCAGTGCCGCTCGGTCCGCAGAAAGAATTCGAAGCGGATCATCGGGGGTGCACCTACCGCTAAACCGAATCGGATGTGAAGGGCGGGTTAATAACCTCGCTCTTTTGCTTTGCGTAGTTCACCGGTTGGCTGACGACTCTCGAATAGGCAGATTCCGCCCCAGTATCTTTCAAATTCGACGGAATCCAACTCGAGTAAGCTTTTCTTATTCACCGCTAATAATCGCACATGAAAAATTCTGTTTGCATCATCGGCGGCGGCCTGGCCGGTTCGGAAGCAGCATGGCAGTTGGCGCGTCGGGGGGTAGCGGTGGAAATTTACGAGATGCGCCCGCAGCGCATGACCGAGGCTCATTCGACCGCCCATTTCGGCGAGCTAGTGTGCAGCAATTCGCTGCGCTCGGATTCGTTGTCGGCACCGGCCGGTTTGCTTAAAGCTGAGATGCGCCAATTCGACTCGCTGGTCATTCGTGTCGCCGAGGCGAACCGAGTGCCGGCGGGGTCGGCTCTGGCGGTCGATCGCGAACGCTTCGCGGTCGGTCTCACGGCGGCTGTGGAAACGTTGCCGCGCGTAAAAGTCATTCGCCAGGAAGTCAAAACGATTCCAGACGGGGGCATTGTTATTCTCGCCACCGGTCCGTTGACTTCGCCCGAGCTGGCGGGGGATTTAACGGCCAAATTGGGCGAGGAACATTTATATTTTTACGATGCGATATCGCCCATCGTCAGCGCCGAGTCGATCGATATGAACATCGCGTACCGCGCGTCGCGCTACGACAAGGGTGGCGACGACTATCTCAATCTGCCGATGACGCGAGAAGAGTACTACCATTTTATTGAGGGACTGCTCACGGCGAAACGGGTGCCGACGCATAGCTTCGAACGATTTGTGCCGTTCGAGGGCTGCATGCCCATCGAAGAGATGGCAGATCGCGGCAAAGACACGCTCGCCTTCGGGCCAATGCGCGCCGTCGGGTTAATCGATCCGCGTACCGGCAGGCGACCCCATGCGGTGGTGCAACTGCGCCAGGAGAATCGCGAGCGGACGCTCTATAACATCGTCGGCTTTCAAACCAAGATGACCTATCCGGAGCAGCGCCGTGTGTTCGGGCTGATTCCTGGGCTCTCGGACGCCGACTTCGTGCGGCTCGGTAGCTTGCATCGCAATACTTTTATCAACGCGCCGCAGCACTTGGCGCCGACGCTGCAGTGGCGCCGGAGAGAATCGCTGTTTTTCGCCGGCCAAATGACTGGCGTTGAAGGATACATCGAATCGGCGGCGGTGGGCATGCTCGCCGGCATCAACGCTGCGCGTTTACTTTCGGCCCTGCCCTTATTGGTGCCGCCGCCCACTACGGCTTTGGGCGCACTGTTGCGTTATATCACCGATCCCGAGCGCAAGCGTTTCCAACCGATGAATGTAAATTTCGGATTGTTGCCGCCGCTGTCGGTGCGGCTGCGCGGCAAAGCCAAGAAGGAAATGCATTCGCAACGCGCGCTTGCGGATCTGGCGCAGTGGCTGGACCAAACTGGCGTAGATGGCAGAGCGGCAGAGTTCCAGGTGCCGAGTAATTCTGCGATAGTAGCGGTCCCATGAGTCCGCGCCGAAATGCCTTCATTGATGTCGGCACTAATACAATTCTTTGTCTGATCGCGGATATCAGAGACACTGGGCGTTTTCGCGTGTTAGACGATTTGGCTGAAATCGCCCGGCTCGGTCAGGGCGTCGACCAAACCGGTGTGATTAGCGCCGGCGGTGAAGAGCGTGCCCTCGCGGTGCTCGCTCGTTACCGTGATCGTTGTAAAGATCTCGGGGTGGAAGAAATAACCGCGGTGGGCACCAGCGCATTGCGCGACGCCAGAAATAGCGACCTGGTCAGGGCGCGTATCCGGGACGCTCTCGGCATAAACATTCGGGTGATTTCCGGAGCGGAAGAGGCTGGATATTCTTTTCGTGCCGTGCAGCGTGGCTTATCCCTGTCGGCCCGTGAACTGCTGGCCATCGATATCGGCGGCGGCAGCACTGAATTCATTTTTGGCAACGAAAATGGCGTATCTCGCGCGGTGAGCATCGATATTGGTTCGGTGCGCTTGACCGAACGCTATTTACATTCCGATCCGGTGGCGAGTGGCGAGGTCACCGCCATGGGTGCTGCCGTCGAAGCTCACCTGTCGGCATCAACCAACGAAATTATTTCTCAGGCAAGCAGCGCGACCTTGGTAGGCATCGCCGGAACTTTTACGACCTTGGCAGCCATCGAGAAAAAACTGGCGCGCTATTCGCACAGCCAAGTTCATGGCAGCGTTCTCGATTTAACCGAAGTGAAGCGCCAGGTGGTCATGCTGCAGAAATGTTCCATCGCCGTGCGCAAACAGATCGCCGGCTTAGAACCGAAGCGTGCCGACGTGATCTATGCCGGCGCGTATCTGGTCGAGAAAATCATGGAATTGTTCGGTGCCAAACAGGTAGTGGTCAGCGACCAAGGCGTGCGTTATGGGCTGCTTTACGAAGCGGCAGATTCGCTGTAACAGCCGCCCCGGTGTGAAAAGATCTAGTTTTTCGCTTGTAACGCTGAAGCGGGCCACGAGTTAAAACGACCGTGAAAGGATTTGAATGTGATGCAAGCGCGCGCTTGATGATGGCCATCGTGAAACGTACAATGGCAGAAACTTAGAAAGAACCTCTATGTCGATCAAAACCGAAAAAATTTGGCTGGATGGTGAATTGGTGCGCTGGGAGGATGCCAAGATCCATGTGCTTTCCCACGCTCTGCACTACGGCACGGGGTATTTTGAAGGTATTCGTTGCTATGAGCTGGCGGACGGGAGCTCGGCGATATTTCGCCTTACGGAACATATGCAGCGACTCGTCGACTCGGGGAAAATTTTAGGTTTTCCGCTGCCCTACTCGGTT
>DATLCH010000139.1:0-8761 GCA_035526465.1 Candidatus Limnocylindrales bacterium
AATTCGCCGTCGGGCCCTACGACAAAGGCCTGTGCGTGCACAAACAAGAATGGCCGCCCAAAGAGTTGGCGGACGAAGCGGAGCGGCTTTTCCAAGCCTCGGTCACTCGCATGCGCGCGCGCCGAAAACCGCATTGATCTGCGGCATCGAAGCCCAGACGATACATTCACCCGACGGACGACGGAGACGAAAGCTTGCCGCAATGATTCTCGAACTTCGCGCTTGCGTGCCTTTCAGATGAAATAACCCAGTGCATTAGACGAAAGAAAAATATGGCCGATCTCTACCCTTATCCCCGCTTCTCACTCGCCGAACGCGATCGCCGCTGGAAAGCCGTGCGCGCCAAAATGGCCGAACAGAACATCGACGTCATCGTCACTCCGCAAAACACCGGCCATTCGATGGATTTTCAAGCCAACACTCGTTACTTGACCCATTGCGGCGGCGGCGGCGATGCGGATATTGCCGCGGTGTTTCCGTTGGACGGCGCCGTTACGGCCATCGCCACTTCGGCCAATCCGCGCTGGACGACCACGCAAGAATGGACTACCGACGTTCGCGAAGCACGGCGCGAATACGGCAAGATCATCGTCGAGCGGTTGAAAGAGTTGGCTCTTGATCATGGCCGTATAGGCATCACCGGCCTTGGCGAAGTCGAAGGCACGCGCACGCCCGAAGGCACAATTCTGCACGGCACCTGGCAAAGAATTCGCGATGCTTTTCCTAACGCGCAACTGGTCGACGCCACGCCGATCCTAGTCGATGTGCGCTATATCAAGAGCGCCGAAGAAATCGGCGTATTAACCAAGTCTATGACGATCGTCGAGGAAGGCTACAAAGCCGAAATCGAAGCGGCCCAACCCGGGGTACGGGACTGGGATGTCTGGGCCGCGGCGCAATACGGCATGATGCGCAACGGCTCGGAGATGCCGGTGCACTGCAATTGGATCTCCGGGAAAAACCCCGTGCGCACGCTCACCCGTCCGAGCATGCGCACCCTCGAGTACGGCGATCTGATCATCAACGAATTGGAAGCGAACTGGGTCGGTTATCGCGCGCAAGGCGTGCAGCCGGTATTCGTCGGCGCCGCCAATCCCGTGCACCAAGAATTGATCAAAGTCCAGCGCGAGATCTTCAACCGGGTCATGGAACGTTTAAAACCCGGAGTAACGGTCGGGGAATTGGCCGAACTGACGGTGAAAACCGCCGCAGCTGCCGCGCCAAAATCCGGCTTAGCCGCGGGCGCGCGCGGCGACCTGAACATGCATGGCCGCGGTGCCGGCGACGACGGTCCAATCATCACGGCCCATGCCAAGAGCGCGCGACAACTGGGCGTCACACTGCAAGAAAATATGGTTTTCATCTGCAAACCATCGGCAATCGCCGCAGACGGCAAATCGCTCAGCACCTGGGGCGACACCATCGTCGTCACCGCCACCGGCGGCAAACGTCTCGGCACCCGGCCGCATGATTTAGCGGTGTCTGGCGGCTGATTCTTCGGCGGCGGAGAGAAACGAAGGTTCGGAAACATGAACCTACGCTCGGCGTTCTGAAAGTCGAGGTAGCAAAAGGCCGACGGCAGCTTCGTCATTTTCTTAACCAGCTGCGCTTCACATGAAACAAAATCAGCGCACCTGCCGCAATCGTCATGAGCCAGGCGAACCAGTCGCCGAATTGGACGTAGTAAGTCGTTTCATTTAAGACGTCGACTTCGGTCTGCATGACCGCCGAGGTAAACATCGGCAAGAGCTTGACTAGTTCACCCTTGGCGTTGACTAAAGAGGTCACACCAGTGTTGGTAACGCGCAGCAGACTGCGGCGGGTTTCGATGGCACGCGACTGGGCTAGGCGCAGGTGCTGCCAAGGCCCAACCGATTTGCCGTACCAGGCATCGTTGGTGAGATTGATCAAAACATTGGCACGGGTTTCGGTGACGAACCTGCGCGCCAATTCCGGCATCAAATCTTCGTAACAAATCAATGGCGCGGCCCGGACCGAGCGCGGCAGGTGAAAAACCGCGGGACCCGGTCCAGGTGTAAAGCCATCGGCAAATGGCATAGCGGGAATCCAGGCAAGCAGCCGGGCAAATGGCAAATACTCGCCGAAGGCAAGAAGCACCTGTTTATGGTAGCGGGCGAGAATTCGTCCTTTGGCGTCGGCAAAAAAAGCCGTGTTAAAGGCTTTGAAGTCGGTCTTGCCAGGGGTACCTCGAAAACTTTTAGCGCCAAAAATAAAGTAAGCCCGCTCCGCTTTGAAAGTTGGCATGACATCGAGTGGCAGCGCTGCCATCGCTTCGGGAATAAGCGCTTCTATGGCGGACTCCGGCCAAATCACCAACGGGACGGCATCTAACTGATCCGTGAGCTGACGGTGGTGCGCAAGATTTTTTTGCGCCAGCACCGGATTCCATTTCATATCTATGTCGACATTGCCCTGCACGGCGCCGACCGATAACTTGCCGGCGCCGGCCATATCGTCGCCGACGCTTTGCAAACGCTGGAACCCATACACCAGCGCAACGACGATCGCCAAACAGGCGTAGGCCAACGGCACGATCTTCCGTCGCGGCTCGACATTGGCGAACAGGGCATGATACAGCGCGGCGCTGAACCAAATGACGATAAAGCCGGTACCATATGGACCGACCAGATCGGCAGTCTGGATCACCCAAAGAAACGAGACTTGAGAATTGGCGATATACCAGGGGAACAAGAGCGGGAAGAGAAATTCGCAAACCACCCAAAACACCGCCGGGAAAATCATCAGCGGGCCGAAACCGATGCTACGCACGAGCAGCGCAAACAGCGCCATCTGAATACCTTGCAGTGCCGCATAGAGCACGAACACCACGATGCTGACGGCGAACGGGAAGCCGCCGAACACGCTGATCGTATAGGTCAGCCAGTGAAAGCCAATTAAATGCGCCGCCAGCCCCATTAGCCAGCCGTAGAAAACCGCACGCCTTAGAGTGTCGGCGCGTTCGATGACATAAAACAGCGGCACGAAGGCAATCCATGCCAGCGGGAACCACCACGGCTCCAGAAATGGCGCAGCGAGCAGCGCCGCTGCGAGAATCGGCAGTAGGATTTTGTAAAACTTCACGGAATCGGATTGTCGTTAATAAGTATCGCCCGTTGCGACTAGACTAGATAAGTATCTTTGCCATTAACCGAATGTGTAAAACGTCAGCGCGAACGCCCGATTGACTGCGAGAAAATAATGCCTGCAGCAAGTTGATGAGAATCACTGAGAGGCTATTTTTTTTCAGTTTCAAAACCATAAGCCAACTCCAAGAACTGCACCAGGATGCGCGCCGTCACGCCCCAAACATCCCAGCCATTATTGATATAGAAGTGATAACTCGGGTGACCGCCGGGCGAGAGATGGGCGTTTTTTACATATGTCCCCGGCGCCATCAGCGAACGAATCGGCACTGAGGCCACCGCGCTGGTCTCCGCCGGATCGAGACGAAAATCGTATTGCGACGGAATCACGCCGACAACAGGCGTAACAACGATGCCGTACCCTGCGGTGAATTCGTCTAAACGGCCGAGCACTCGTACATGTTCCGGATCGACGCCGATCTCTTCCTGGCTCTCGCGCAGCGCAGTGGCAATCAAATCGGCGTCGCCCACATGCACTCGCCCTCCGGGAAAGGCGATCTGCCCCTTATGCGTCGGCATGTCGTCGCCCCGTTTGGTCAGGACCACATAATCGCCGTCCGCGCGTTCTTGGATCGGAATCAAGACCGCCGCAGGTTTTAGACCGTCACCTCTGATAATTTCCGGCGTGCGAGAAATCAGAGCGGAGGAAATCTTGTGAGCGAACATGAACAAGTAACTTCGTGGCGATCGCGATCTGTGATAGATACCGTTGCAATTTAGCCAATCGAAGGGCAAAACACTAGCCGTGACCGATCGAGAACTTCATGCAGCGATCCGCATCCTGCGCCGCGAAGTACCGAAATGGGAAACCCCCGTAGTAACACTGATGGCGGAGACCTACGCCAGTCCATTTCGCGTTTTGATATCTTGTATTCTCAGTTTGCGCACCCAGGACGCGACCACAGCCAAAGCGTCCCATCGCCTATTCGCCGTCGCTGACACGCCGCAAGCGATGGTGAAACTCTCGACGAAGAAAATTGAAAAGCTGATTTACCCGGTCGGCTTCTACAAGACTAAAGCGCGGCAAATTCGCGAGATTTGCCGAAGGATCATCGCTCAGTATGGTGGCAGAGTGCCCGATGAGATCGACGAGCTGCTCAAATTCAACGGCGTTGGGCGGAAAACAGCGAACCTGGTTGTCACTCTGGGATACAACAAGCCGGGCATCTGCGTCGACACCCACGTGCATCGGATTTCCAACCGGTGGGGCTATATCAACACCGCGACGCCGGAGAAAACCGAAATCGCCTTGCGCGCCAAACTGCCCAAACGTTATTGGATCGAGTACAACAATTTGCTGGTGAATTTCGGCCAGCATCTGTGCCGGCCCATCTCGCCACAGTGCAGCGTATGTCCCGTCAAGAAATATTGCCCGCAACTCGGCGTTGGCGTGAGACGATAACATGGCCCAACGAATCCCCTTAGGCTACTTCGCCAAGAATATCGAACCGGTCGGATACCATGATCTGCACGGCAAGCCCGCCTTCAAGCTGGCGATGCAAGAAAAGAATGATCGCTGGTACTTGTACGTCGCCCACCTTTGGCACCGCGGCTGGAGTGTGATCGACGTTACCGATCCGGCAGCGCCGGAATTTTGCGTTTATATTCCCGGCCCGGAAAATACCTGGACGATTCAGATTCAAGTTGCCGAGGCTAAAATGATAGCCGGCCTTGAACGCATTGCTCCCGGCTGGGGCGGCGCCGACGGGGAACCAGCGGCGGAAGGTTTCTATATCTTCGAAGTGAGCGAACCGACCGCGCCCAAGCGGGTCGGACATTTTGAAACCGGCAGCACCGGAACGCATCGTAATTTTTACGACGGCGGCAACATCGTCCACGCCGCCGCCGGTGCACCTGGGCTGAGCGGGAAAATTTACCGTAGTATCGACATCAGTGATCCCGATCATCCGCGCGAAGTTGGCCGATTCGCTTTGCCCGAACAGGAAATGGGTGTCGATACGAAGGGATTAAAATTTTCGTTTCATGGACCGGCGCATATTGAAGGCGCGCGCGCTTATCTCTCCTATGGTGATGGCGGCGGCATTATTCTCGACGTCAGCGATCCGGCGAAGCCAAAGCTAGTGAGTCAACTCGCCTTCCGTGGCATTACTGCGACCCAAGGAATTCATACGTATCTGCCATTACCCCGACGAAAGATCGCGTTGATCAACGACGAGGCAATTCGTGAAAACGGTGATGAGAATTTGAATCTCGCCGGCATCGTCGATATCAGCGATGAAAGCAGACCGCGCATGCTGTCGCTTTTTCCTCTGCCTGAACCGCCGCCAGACAGTGGGTTAAAGAATTTTTACCAGAAGGCGGGCCGCTTTGGACCGCACAACCATCATCACGCCAATCATCAGCCCTGCCTCGAAGATCGCGACGATATAGTCTATCTCACCTACTTCAACGCTGGTTTGCGAGTCTACGATATTCGCGATCCACGCCAGCCCAAAGAAATCGGCTACTTCGTTCCAGGAGATCCCACGAAGAGGATCGGCACCAAGCCGAGTCGGCTAGTGGCCCAGTCCGAAGACGTCTTAGTCGACCGGCGCGGATTCATCTACCTTAGTGACAAGACCCATGGCATTCACGTTTTGCGTGTCAAACAAATTTGGCCGTACTTTAAGGATCGCTCATGAGGCATGCGCGCAGTGGAACTTAATCATGGCGCAATCAACGTAACAATTATGGGGTTAGACGGCTTTAAATTTTGAACTCTTGAGTGACTTAGCTAAGGCTTCATCGATTCAGGAAAGTATTTCGAAGGCGCCCAAACGTTGACAGTGAAATTTCTGCAGCCCAAGACGCGCAGCTCGCGCATGATTCGGATGTAATCCGCTGAGTCGATAAAGTCGCGCCAATTATCCAGCGTGTCGAAATCGATGGTAATCGCCACATGCGGCGTCACTTCGAGCGGGTTGCGATAATTGCGCACTTCGATGACGCCCTTATGTCCCAGCGTGATCGGCAACCAGTCGTTCTTCGCCTTGTTGGCGTAGATCGTTAAATTGGCTTTTTGATCGGGTAGATCCCATTGGATGACGAAGTGTACCATGGATGTATCCTCTTACTGGGTAGCCCGAACTAAGCCACCGTCGATAGCGATCGTCGTCCCGGTGATGTAACTCGCCCGATCCGAGCCGAGAAACACGATCAAATCGCCGGCTTCTTCCGCCGTCCCGTAGCGTCCCAACGGCACCTCCGCCGCCATTTCCTTGTTGATCTCTTCCACCGACCGGCCCAGACGATCGGCGCGCGCCTTATTCAATTTTTGCGCGCGGTCGGTATCGATGCGCCCAGGGCACACGTTATTGAACAAGATATTGTCGCGCGCCAATTCGCGTGACAGGGTCTTGGCCCAGCCGATAACAGCACTTCGGACAGCATTGGACAGCACCAAACCGGCGATCGGTTCCTTGACGGAGTAAGAAGTGATGTTGATTACTTTCCCGCCGCCAACTTTGCGCAAATAGGGCACCGCTTCGCGAGTCATGCGCATGGTGCTCATGAAGCTTAAATTAAATGCGTTCTGCCAGTCCTCATCGGTAAACTTCATGAACTCGCCGGGAGGCGGGCCGCCGGCGTTATTAACCACGACATCGATACGGCCGAAATGTTGCGCAGTGTCGTCAACGAATTTCTTAATATCTTCCGCCTTACTCATGTCAGCGACGATCGCCAACACGTCGCCGCCAGTCTGCTTACGAATTCGCTCTGCCGTTTCCTTCAACGCGGCTTCCCCGCGGGCGCAGATCGCCACCTTGGCGCCTTCGCGCGCGAAACCGAGCGCCGCCGCTTTGCCCATGCCCTGACTGGCACCAGCGACCAGCGCTACTTTACCTTTGAGTCCAAGATCCATGTATACTTTTCCCCCTGATAGATTTGAGTGTGCCGGATACTAACAAACCCACTCTCGTGGGTCAAAATTGACTTCGAGGCGAGGCGATCGAAATAGCTGTCACTTCTGGGCCCAATATATATTGTCGCGGAACTGCGGACTCAGCCGCTTGATGTAAAGACAGAGCATGCCGTGGACACCCAGCTGGCGCAGCTTGCGCGGATCGCCCGCGCGCAGCGCGTCTTTTTCCTCGCTCGACAGATTATAATCGGTCATGACGTTTTCTAAGTCGGCTGATGCTCGCTGGTAGATCGATTCGTTCATCTTCAGGTCGAACAACAGGCGGCTTACATCATAACAACTCACAAATCCTCCAGAACGCGTGAAAGCAAACCCACTTTAATCCAATCGCCAGCTGACAAAACCCCAGCCGGTAGCGACAAAGTCCGGCATGTAAGCGGTATACTTCGCCTTGGTTTCACCAACCGCGCCCATCACCACCATCCAGTTTAGAAACTCGCTGTCGCCGGCGTTTAAAAGATCTTGAAGCGAGTAATCAACCAAACTCCGTCCCCGACCGTTGCGCATGATTTCAAGCAGCTCATGATCGAAACTCTCGTCGATTTCGCCAATACGCGGCGAACCGGGGAAGTGCGACAGTCCTCCGGTGGCGAGGATTGCCACGCGCTCCGGTGCGCTATTCGCCACTGCACGGATGAGCTCACCCACTTGGTAACAGCGCCGCGGCGAAGGAGCGGGGTCAACCCAGGTGTTCACGTAGATGGGCAAGATCGGCAGCGTCTGCTCTGGCAGAAGAAAATAAAGCGGCACCGTTTGCGTATGTTGCAACTCGATATGCTCCCCGTACGAAAAATCGATGCCCTTTTCCATACCGGCGCGAACAATCGATTTGCCGAGCTCCTTGTGATTCTGATAATCAAATGTGTGTCGGGTGAATTGCCCCCTCACCCGATCGGCAAGGGTGACAAAAAAGGTCGGAATATTGTTCCAGAAAAAGTTAACAAACTGATCGTTGGCGACAACGATCAGCACATCCGGCTTGGCGAGCTCTAGATCGGCGCGCAACGTAGAGAATGCGACTTCCGCGTCATGCCGCAGCTTCTTCTGCTGCTCTAGAGTCGGCCGATTCGCCGAGCTTTTTGGCGCCATGCTGTAGTGCAAATCCATGAACTCTTCCCATTCCCTTCCGGGCTCGAGAAGAATGTTTGGCGCATGACTCGCCGCCAACGCGGATACTAATGGCATAGCTCAAACTCCTCCGGTGAAGTGAGCGAAATCCTATGCCGCGACCTGGGAAAATGCAACTATGAAACGGCAGTTACAAAACGAGAGTGATGGAAGGGAAAAGTAAGTCGAACACCGGCGAAGATAGAGCCCTTGATGTAAAATAGATCAGCGGACTGTCACTGATCTAAAGCATGCGATAGTTCCGCACTGAAGCCCAGACCGCTACAAAGATAACGACTAATGAAACAATCGGGTGATTCAACACCCAGACTAACGCCGGCTCAAACGCATGCCGCGAAATCCATTCAAAAGACCGTGACAGTTGATCCATGCCTCACCTCATTAATTATTCGTCGACATCTTAATACAACTGGAGCCAACCGGAAACTACATTTCGGCAGATTCTATTCATTCAAGCTGTAGCTTCTTCGCACACTGACTCTGGTCAGCAATGCTCACGGGTCCGGCGATCATTTCTGCACAGAGTCGAAGGCCGCTTTAACTGCAC
>DATLCH010000145.1:0-8309 GCA_035526465.1 Candidatus Limnocylindrales bacterium
CGTCGGCTTCAGTCACGTCTGGGTCGGCGATTCACATTTAATTTGGCGCGAAGCATACATCAACATGGCCGCGATGGCGCTCAACACGACAAAAGTGAAGTTGGGCACCGGTGTGACCAATCCGTTAACGCGCCATCCGTCCGTGGTCGCGAGCGGCTACGCGACCTTGGAAGAATATGGACCGGGCCGGATGATCGTCGGCATCGGCTTGGGCGATAGCTCGGTGGAAACCATGGGCATGAAGCCGTCGACGCTGGCCAATTTTGAAAAATCACTACAACAGATGCGCGAACTGTTCGCCGGAAAAGAAGCCGAACTGCCGACCGGCAAAATCCATCTCCTTCATCCATGCAAAAACAAAGTGCCGATATACGTCGCGGCCAGCGGGCCGAAAATGCTGGAACTCTGCGGGCGTATTGCCGATGGGATTATCGTCCTGGTCGGTGTTGCCGATGATTACATCTCGCATGCCAAAGAGAAAATTGCCGCGGGCGCCAAAGCGGCGGGCCGAAAGTTGGAAGAGATTAATCTAGTCCTATGGGTGCCCTGCGCAGTTTCCGATACCGCGAATGCAAAGGATGCGGTCAAAGCCCATGTCGCTCGCGTAGTCGCTCATCCGCTGCCTTATGTCCTCGATCCGAACGAACAGAAAATTCTGCAAGAGATCCGGAAGACCTACGATTACTACCATCACATGGATCAGCAGGCTAACCATGCCGAAGTGATTCCCGATTGGCTGGTCGACAAGTTCGCGATTGCCGGTACGGTAGCCGAATGCAAAGCGCAGATCGGACGCATCAAAAAAACCGGCATCCAGCAAATCGCGATCATTCCTTACAGCCCCGCGGGGGGGAGCCGCGAGGAAACCATCAGAGGTTTTGCGAGGGCGATGCAGTGATTAAGTTCGCGAGGTATTTTAAGTAGCCCAACCGACGGAGGGATTATGAAGATCGTCCACACAATGATTCGCGTCAACAATCTCGACGAGAGTTTGAAATTCTACTGCGATGGGCTCGGGATGAAGCTTTTGAAAAAACGTGACTATGAGTCGGGCCGCTTTACCAACGTTTTCGTCGGCTACGGTTCGGAAGATACCGACGCGGTAATCGAGCTTACCTACAACTGGGATACCCATGCTTACGATATTGGCAATGGCTTCGGCCATATCGCGCTCGGTGTGCCGGATGTTTACAAAACCTGCGAAGATCTGCGTGCCAAAGGCGTGAAAATCACCCGCGAGCCCGGTCCGATGAAACATGGCAGCGGCGCCAACGCCATCGCATTTCTCGAAGATCCTAACGGATACAAAATCGAGTTAACGACACGCGCGGATTAACTGACGAAACCAAGATTTGTTCCAACGATCATTGATTCGCAATGGCCACTTTCGTCGCAAACCCGACCGTCATTCCTGCAGCAGGCCAGCCGCCAAAAATCATCGAGGAGTTCATTGGTCGCGTCAATTCACAGACCTCAGGGGGAACAGCTACACGCGCCGAAATCGCTGTGAAGGCAAGCGGTGTCATAAGAATCGCACGACCGCAAAAATTCCGATCATGGCAAACGCCAGCGCGATCTTCAGCGCAGAGCCGATGACTAGGCCTATAGTGGCGCCGATGCCGGCGCGGATGCCTTGTTGCAGGTCGCGACGGGCTGAGAGTTCGCCCATCACCGCGCCGATAAAGGGACCGAAGATGACCCCGGCGAAGCCGAGAAACAGACCGACGACCACGCCAATGAGGGCGCCGATGATGGCGCGTTTGGATGCGCCGAACTTCTTAGCGCCAAAGATTGCCGCCCAAAAATCGACCGCATAAGTCAATCCTGCTAAAAGCGTAATGATTAGCAGCGTCCACAGGCCGACGTAAGTAAAATTTTCACCCCAGGCGGCGGCGATGAGGCCGATCAAAATCAGCGGTGCGCCGGGCAGTCCGGGGAGGACAAGTCCGACCAAACCTAGACCCACCAGAAGAACTGCGCCAACCCAGTAGATAATGGTGCCATCCATGGGTGTGCTCTCCCGTCGTTGTTGAGCGTAGCTGCGGTGATTGGCTTCAGCGCGGCAGCTTCTCTAGTCTCAAGCGATGGCGTTGATGCGTCGTTGGTGCGCCATCACATCCCGCGTGGTGCGTGAGCCGCTGCGCGATGAGTTTATAAACGTCGGCGGAAAAACCGAAACCGATGTGAGTAGCTTGGACTTCGATATGCTCGATGTTGGGCGTCAGACTGTCGATGCACGCTTGCCAAGCCACCATTGCGTCCCGGCGAGAATAGATCGCCACAACCGGAACTTCCAGATTCGCCATCCGATTGCGCTGCTCCACCTCCGCGGCGATGACGTCAATATCGATCCCTCGCTTACGGTAGGATGCCGCCGCGACCGTATATTTGGGGCCGCCGATCACTGGCGTGCCTAGGGTAATCACCAGGCGAACCAGGTCGGGCCGCTCGCGAGCCAGCTCGCGGGCTAAGTATCCGCCGAAGCTCCAGCCGATGATGGTGACTTTTTGTTTGCTGCGCCGCGACAAATTGCCCAATCGTCGCAAGAGCCGCGGCAAAGAATCGACGACCGTGCCGCTATTTCGCCCCAGACCCCAGCCGCGCGCTCGATAGCTAAGTAGACGTAAATATCCCTTGAGAATCATCGTCGAGCCATCGCCGGCGCCATAGCCTGGAAGGATCAGAACCGGTTCGCCGTTACCGCGTGGTTGGCGAGCCAGGGATGGAAATCTTAACAATAAGCGCGGTAGCTCCATCAAGCCGCGCGCTTCGCGCATCACATAGGCCGGTGAGGGTGCCCGTAGAGTTTCATTCATGATGCGCAGCCAGACATCGATTCCCAATGCTAGCCAAATTTGTTCATGGGAACAATGGTAAAATGGTCAACCGGAGAATTTCCGCCATCAAAACCGGTGTTGGGACATGAGGCTAGTATCGGCCCGGACCGAGGTTACGGCATTTGATTCATCCCACCGGTCATAGTTTTCCGCCGTGACCCGGGTTCGCGCATGCAACAATTTGGGCTTGACGATGGACGTTCACGAGCTTTGTCGACCTTGACAAGTTATTCATTGTACGGCTAAAGGTCGGGCAAACGCGGTGTTTGGAAGCCTTGATGTTGAAGTCATTGCCCGGTCGAGCGTCAAAAGGAAATCTCCATGGCTGCAGAGCGTAGACCGGCGGTAACTGACGCCGAATGGGAAGCACGGGTTAACCTCGCTGCCGCGTATCGCCTGGTGGCCCTGTACGGTTGGGACGATCTCGTTTTTACCCACATTTCGATTCGCGTTCCGGATGCTCAGCATCATTTCCTCATCAATCCTTACGGGATGCTGTTTGAAGAGATTACAGCGTCGAGCCTGGTCAAGGTCGACATCGACGGCAACATCGTGATGGACACGCCTTATCCGATCTCTCCCGCTGGTTTTGTTATTCACAGTGCTATCCATGCAGCGCGCGAGAGTGCGAAGTGCGTGCTACATACCCACAGCGTAAACGGGATAGCGGTGTCGGCACAACAGACCGGGGTTTTACCAATATCGCAGCAATCTGCCTACGTGCTCTCCTCGCTCGGTTATCACGATTACGAGGGATTTGCTGTGAACGACGAAGAAAAGCCGCGATTGGTTCGTGATCTCGGGGACAGCATATTTTTGATACTTCGTAACCATGGCTTGTTGACCGTCGGCGAAACGGTTGCGGATGCCTTTGTGGCTATGTACGTGCTTGAGACGGTGTGTACGATTCAAGTGCGCGCTCAAGCCGGCGGCGGCGAACTCATCGCCATCGACCCAAGGATTATCGAAGGGGCCAAGGAACAGGCGCGAAAGGCGACCACTGGTGTAAGCGCGGGCGCGCTCAGTTGGCCTGGGCTGCTTCGTAAGCTGGATCGAACTGATCCATCGTACAAAAACTAAGTTCTCTAAGGAACGGCACGAGCATATCCCAAGCAGGAAAGCTCATAGCCCGAAGGCTTTTGCCGCCAGTGGTCCTGCCCACTATTCGAATGGCCAAGCAACCGGCTCGCAGTCAATAATTTGCGCTGAGCGAGAGGCAGGGCAAGCAAATAGCTCGATGGCCGCAACGAGAAAACTTGTCGGCACGCTGTAACACCGAAAGAGTAGCACTCCCCGCAACTTTTCCCCTGACCTCTCCTAAGAGATTTTGTGGCGAGCGCTAAGCTGAGCTGCAAGCGTAGGATGATAAGAATCGTGGCTGACGACGTGAACGCCGGGACCCTTCGAATCGTAGCGCATCCGAATCGGATTCGTAATAAGAACTCTCAGCGTCCGCGCCCCCGACCCAGGCATGCCGCCGTGCGCTATTTTCAGATTGTCGACGAGGAGCACGTCGCTGGCTCGCCACTTAAACGAGGAATACCGATTGCGGATGCTCATGGCCAAACGACCCACAGCCTCTTTATCGAAGATCTCGCTAACGCACACATCAAAAGGCGTGCGAAATAAGCTTCGCCATACGGTTCCTGGATCCCGAGACAACACGTCGAGTTTATCCAACACGCCGATAACGGGGAAGCGCCAGCTGAGTCGATGCAGCAGCCATTCCTTCGACGAGTAACTCGGCAGGAATAATCTTTGAATCGCGCGGTCGAGTCCGGACTTCAGCAATTCCACTGAGTAGTTGAATGCCAAGGCGCGCTCCTTAGTGAGCGGATGTTCGATCACACACGGCTTGTACATCGAGGCGTATTTCTGACCTTGTCGCGTGACAATAGGTAACCCGGAATCCAAACAAAATTGCTCCATCTGCTGAGCATTAACGCCATATCGCGCCGCCATTTTCGCTAACGGCCACGCGATGATCCAGTAGGCTCGTTCCGTGAGTTTTGTTTTAAGGGCCTCGGGAAGGTCGGAGAAAAGCTTGGCCGTGTTTACCAGACCCGTTTCGCCGCCAAGCTGCGATGCTTGCTCGCAGAAAAACGATATATAGCTTGGTACGTCAGGCGAATAGTAGTTTTCCGAATGGAAACCACCCAGATATAGGCTCCCTCCAGTCCGATATAAACTGTTGGTGTGGAGGACGAAACGAGTGCCTTTTACGACGTCACGACCTGGCTCCGACATTAGGCATTTGTTGATTCCTTGAAAATTAGTGATAGCAAGGACGGCACTCTCGAAATCCTGGGGGCTCCTCAAGTCGAAGCCGCGCAATAGGACGGCTCCATGAGTAGCAATATCCATAACTATTTGAGATGAGTTCGACGAGAGAAATTCCCGAAGAAAACCGAGGCTACTCGAACTACCGCGGCGCTCTATGACGAGCGGTGTAGGCTCTTCAGTATCGATGAGCCTCTCGTCGCGATCCAGGAGCCGAGTTGTGACGCCGCTGTAGCGATGACTCATGTCGATGCCCATAATGTGTCGTCTGCTTTCCCTGTTGTTTAGGTAGTCCACGGCCCCTGCGGGCTTCCTGGTACTCATGAGAGGGCAGCTGACTTTTGAGCAGGCTTTTCATTGGTCAGTAAGTGCCAGAATTCGCGTTAACGCGGAACTTAATCGATTGTCCAAAGCCATGTCAACATTTCGTGGCCCGGACACCGACAAAAAATTATCAGCTATGCTGTTTTCTCCCGGCGATCAGGTTCCATTTCTGCCGAATAAAGCGGCGATAAAATAATTCTTCATCTAGCGTTGCGCTACGACCCGCTGCTAGCGCTTTTGTCATGGAAGTTCCGGCATACTCTTTAGCTAATGATCGAACGAGGTTTTTCATATAGGCTTGCCTGTGATGATTGCGTAGCCTCCTTGGACGAAAAATTCCACACATGATTGTCAGGAAACTTGCGAATCCTTGCCATATGGCAGCGAACGATAACAGTAACTTTCCAGCCAGAGAGTAGTATTTGATTCCGAACCAGCCGAGCCCGCCGAGAAGTAATGTCACGGCAATATCGAGCCACAACTATTTCTCTACGTAGAAAAGCACGGCGGGGTATTGAATTCTCTGTGTGGCTTAGGGCTTGGAGCTTTTGGTCTTTCCGGGATACGGGCAGAGATCTTCGATCGAGCACTCTGGGCATTTCGGTTTTTTTGCAACGCAGATGCGCCGGCCGTGATACTGCATGAGATGGCAGAAACGGACGCGCTGTTTCGGCGGGACGATTGCCATCAGATCGGTTTCGATTTTGTCCGGATCAGTCTGGCTGGTGAAGCCCAAACGTTGCGACAGGCGCATAACATGGGTGTCCACCCCGATGGTTTGCCTTCCGAAGCCGTTACCGAGAACGACGTTCGCGGTTTTACGGCCGACACCCGGCAGACTGACAAGGTCTTCTAAGTTGTCGGGCACCTTGCCGCCAAAGCGTTCGACCAGTTCGGTGCAGCAGTTGTGAATCGATTTCGCTTTATTACGGTAAAAATTGATCTTGCCGATCTGTTTTTCCAACTCTGGTAATGGCTGCTTGGCGTAGTCCGCGGCAGTGCGGTTGGTTTTGAAAAGTTCCGGCGTGATTTTTGTAACCAGATCGTCACGTGCTTGCGCCGCCAGGATCAGCGCGATGAGCAGTTCCAGTGGACTGGTAAAGTCGAGATCGAGTTTGGCGTCGGGGTGGGTTTTTTCCAGCCGAGCGACGATTTTTTTTAATCGGTCCGATGTGGCGAGTCCTGGGGAATTTGGCTTTTTTTGGGTCATTTTGGTTTCACGGAAAAATATGGTAGCAAAAAGCGATTCACAAAGGGAGGAATTTCTCGATGGATGCGACCGCATTGACGACTGCCAAACAAAACATTCGCCAGCTTAAGAAACAAAAAGCCGACCTCGCCGCCGCCACGCCTGATCGTAAGAAAACGCGCGTTTTGCAAAGAAAGATCCGGCTGCTCAAACGCACGACCCGCGTTCTCGCTGGGGAAAAGAAGGCGCTTGCGGCCAAGGCTGCTGCCGACGCCGCCTCCAAGGAGGCCGCGGAAAAAGCCGCAGCTGCGAAGGCCGCCGCTGATGCTAAAGCTGCCGAAGCCAAAGCCGCTGCCGATGCGGCCAAGGCTGGGGAAGCTGCGGACGCCAGCGCCTAGGTTGAATTGCTATGAATTTGCCGCCTCCTCTGCGCGGCCGCGGTTCGGCGACCAATCCGAAAAACCGTTTCGAGTCGATCGAGCGGGTGCCCGAGCCGCCAGAGGATAGCGACGAAGTCTCAGCGCCGCACACTCAGTTTTTCCCCGACAGTTCGAAATCGCTGATCGCCTTCAACAACAGCCCCGATGTCGGCTTCGATGCCAGCATCAATCCCTATCGCGGCTGCGAGCACGGCTGCGTTTACTGCTATGCGCGGCCGACGCACGAGTATTTGGGTTTTTCCGCGGGGCTCGATTTCGAGACTAAAATTATGGTCAAGGAGGACGCGCCGGAACTGTTGCGCAAAGAACTAGCGCGTCCGAAATGGCAGCCGCAGTTGGTCGCGCTGAGCGGCAACACCGATTGTTATCAGCCGGTGGAGAAACACAAACAGCTCACCCGGCGCTGCCTGGAGGTGTTCCTCGAATTCCGCAATCCGGTGGTCATTATCACGAAAAATCACTTGGTCACCCGCGACATCGATATCCTCGCCCAACTGGCTAAGTTCGACTGCATTGCCGTGACGATTTCGGTCTCGACATTAGATGCCAAGTTGGCAGCGTCGATGGAACCCCGGGCGTCGCGGCCGTCGCGCCGGCTGGACGCCATCCGCCAACTCGCCGACGCGGGCGTGCCGGTCGGCTATCTGCAAGCGCCGATGATTCCCGGCCTTACCGATGCCGAAGCCCCCGCGATCGCGATTGCCGCGGCGCGCGCCGGCGCGACGTTCTCGGGCTATGTTGCATTGCGGTTGCCTTTCGCGGTCAAGGAACTATTCGAGCAATGGCTCACGCAGCATTATCCGGACAAGAAGGACAAGGTTCTGAACCGAGTCCGCGAGATCCGCGGCGGTAAACTCAACGACCCCAACTTTGAATCGCGCATGCGCGGCGAAGGAAAATTTGCCGAGCAAATGGCGGCCTTGTTTCAACTTGCCCGCAAGAAGTCGGGTATCACCGATCGCTGGCCGAAGCTGACGACAGAACATTTTCGCCGGCCAGAGAAGGATCAATTGAGGTTGTTTTAGTCGCGAGATCCCAATCACGCGGTGAGACAGAGAATCAACGACGTGAAGAACGGAGATGAAATACGTTAAGCGTCCGAGATCTCTGCGTCGAGGCTCGGTAAGAATGCTAATTTATTAGTCGCAGTAGTATTCCAGTTGATAACCCTCGGGGTCGGTTATGTAGAAGGCGGTCTTGCCGCGGCGGCCGTCGATCTTGATATTTGATTTATTGAAT
>DATLCH010000166.1:0-5466 GCA_035526465.1 Candidatus Limnocylindrales bacterium
GATTGAGCGCCAAATCTTTAATCCGGGAAGCAATGCCGGAGATCGAGGTGTTTCAGTAGGAAATTTGCTGAGATCTTCGTCAAACACAAATTGCCTGGTCTCGTTGTTCGGAGAGTTCGACGGGTCTTTTGAAAAGTCACCAAAGATCGAAATGTTTTGATTGGCTTTGTGATGTTGTGTCAGCCACGAGCCCTGCGCGGCTAAATCTATTTTCTATCCTCCGGCTTGACGTACTTCACCGATGCGCCACCTTTTTGCGAGTGCAGATAGCCTTCCACATCGCTGAGCGGGTTGGTGTAGTAGCGCAGTCGGTGCTGGACCAGGTCGTCGGCGCGCAGCGCCATGTCAAAGGGCAGATCTTTTTGCATGTAGGCGGCGATTTTGGCGTTCTCCAGGGTCGCGCCGTTCCGGCTAGCAAGCTCGTTTGCCAGTGTTTCGACGTAACTGTCCAAATCCTTTTCCGGCACGACGTCCGAGACCAGTCCGACACGCTCAGCTTCGATACCGGTCAGGTTTCTTCCGGTCAATGAGATATAGAAAGCTTTCTTGAATGGGATGCCGGCGTGAAACAGCGATGGCGTCGCGGTAGCGCCGTAGCTGCCGCGGATAACTTCGGGCATGCCGAACTTCGCCGTTTCGGCGCTGATGACGAGATCATGGCCGTTGATCATCGCCAGGCCGCCGCCCAAACACCAACCGCGCACTTTGGCAACCGTCACCTGGGGCAGTTTGCGCATGATGTCGACTATCTCGGCGACGCCGCCGAAGCCGCGGGTGCGCCGCCGGTTGTCCTGGCCGCGCATGTCGTAGAGATCGCGGCCGGACGAATATGAGTCGCCGGCTCCGCTGGTGACGATGCAGCGAATCTTGTCGTTGTTGGCGAGATCGCGCAGCGTCTGCGATATCTCGGCGAGCAGAGCGATGCTCAGGGCGTTTTTCTTTTCCGGGCGATTCAAGGTCAGCCAAGCGATGCCGACATTTTCATCGATGTTGGCGGTGATGTGTTTAAAATCAGACATGTAAATTCTCCGTGGGTTTAGTTTCGTTCAAATCATTTCTCGGATTCTGTTCTGTCATTTCGAGGCCGAGCCGAGAAATCTTTCGGAAAGATCTCTCACTTCCTTAGAGATGACAACATTAGTAATGATGACTGTCGACTAAGCAAACCGGTAGAAAGCCTTAGCGTTATCGGCAAGAATCTTTTGCTTGGTCGTATCCGAAATATCCTTGCGGCGGACCACCTGGCTGACGCTGTGCGGCCACTCCATGTCCCAGTGTGGATAATCCGACGCGTACATCATGCACTCGTCGCCGAACTGTTCGATAACCAGCGGCAGCGCCGACTCTTCGCCTTCACAGGTGAAATAGCAGCGATGGTCTTTGATGTATTCGCTGGGCAGCAACTTCAACGGTTCCATCTCGGATTTTCTAATCAAGTATTTCTCGTCGAAGCGTTCCATCCAGTAGGGCAGGAAGCCGACGCCGGCTTCGAGAAAGCCGACTTTCAGTTTCGGAAAACGGTCGAGCACTCCGTTGGAAATAATCGACACCAGCGACAACATCTGCTCGAAGGGATGGGACGTCATATGCACGCCGATGTATTTATGGAAGCGGGTATTGCCGACGGCAACTTGTGCGGTGGCGTGAAAGCCGACCGGCACGCCGAAATCCTGTGCCGCGGCATAGATCGGATCGAACTGCGGCTGCCCCAGGTCAAGGCCTTGCTGTACGTAGGTCGGCATCATGACGCCGACGGCGCCTTTTTCGGTAATGGCCCGACGAACTTCTTTGGTTGCTTCTGCGACGACTTGCGGCGCAATAACCGCGGCGTATTTGACGCGACCCCCGCTCTCTGTGCAGAAATCGTAAGCCCAGTCGTTGTAGGCTTTAGCCAATTCCACGGCGAGGTCGAGTTCGCGCACCAGACCGATGGACAGCGCATTACTCGGGTAAGCAACCGCGTCGCCAATCTTTTCAACGTCGAGGTCTTTGCAGTATTCCTGCGGGTTGTTTGGTTTTCTTCCTGTGGTGTCGTTTAAAAAGATGTCCCAACCGAACGAGGGAAAGTAGGGGCCGCTACGGGCGCGGAATTTTTCCGGCAAGTATTGCTTATAAGCCGCGCCGTCCAGGTGATGTGCGTCGGCGTCGATGATGGTGAACTCCACGGGTTAAAACCTCCATTAGCTAAATATCCACGTTGAATCTTGAACCGTTGAACGATACGAGTCGCTCAACGATGCAAAACTTCAAGGGGAACTTGGACGCAAAACTAATCTTGCAAGCCGTAACGTTGGGCCACGGCGCGGAACAGTGAGCCCACACACACCGTGCCGATGGTGATAATGAGACTGAAAGCGGCCAACTCGCCGACATGGCCGTTATCCCAGAGCTCCCAGATTGTCACGGCGACCACTTGCGAGCCGGGCGAGTAAAGCAGCAGCGCGATGGAGAGCTCCTTGAAAGTAATCAGGAAGATATAGATCCAGCCAGCCATCAATGCCGGCATGATCAACGGTATGACGACGTGGCGAACCATTTGGAACCAGGTCGCCCCGCTGGTCATGGCGCCTTCTTCAAGCTCTTTGTGCAGACTGAGAAGCGCCGAATGGCTGAAGCGAATGCCGTAGGGGAGATAACGGGCGATGAAAGCTAGCACCAAAATCCAAATCGTGCCGTACACAGGAACTGGCAGATACAAATACATTTTCAAAATCGCAATGCCCATGACGATGCCCGGAAAGACCAACGGCAGCATGGCCATGTGGTCGAGAATCCAGCGCGCCCGGATCTGCGCCCGAACAATGATCCAGGCGGCTAAAAAGGTTATCAGTACCGCGATGGTCGCCGAAGAAATGCTGACGGTGAGGCTGTTCAGCACGGACCGAATGACACCGCTGTCGTTGAATGCCGTCACATAATTATTAAACGTGAGTAACTCCAGTGCCTTGCGTGACGGCGCTTGGGCAAAGGGTAAAAAGGAAGACCAGCCTATGGCAATGATCGGAAAAAATTGCAGCAGCGGTAGCACCAGCATCAAAAGACCGCCGAGCCAGCGCCACTTACCCAGCGCGACTCGGGTAGGACGGAAGTTTTTGCCGCTGATCGTGGTAAACTTATAGGTCTTGCTGGTGATGCGGTAGTAAGGAATCAGGCCCAGGGCGACCAGCACGATAAGAATGATCGAGTAGGCGCTGGCTTCGCCGTATTTGGGGATCAACCCGCCTTTGATTTGCAAGTAGATCTTTGTCGTCAGCACTTCGACGCCGGCAGGAATACCTATGAGTGCCGGGATTTCGAAAGCTTCGAGCGAGCGAATGATCGTCAGAATGAGTACTGCCAGCACGCTGGGCAGGGCCAGCGGAAAGGTGACACGCTGAAAGACTTGCCAGCCGGTGCTGCCCGCGGTGGTTGCCGCTTCCTCCAGCGATGGATCCATGGAGCGAAATGGCGTCGACATCAGTAGGAAGACGATGGGAATCCATAGAAAACTTTCCACCAGCACCATGCCGCTCATGGAAAAAATATTAAACAAAGGATGGCCTGTATAAGCGATCACCGGCGCATTCAGCATGCCCGCTTTCGGCCCGAGCAGCATGATCCAGCCAACGACTTTAATAATCCCCGGTATAGCGAACGAGACATACGCCGAAATATAGGCGAGCTTGCGGAACGGCGCGTCACTACGCTCGGCGAGCCAGGCGAGTGCCGTACCGTAAACCAGGGCGACCGCAGAACTACCGAAAGAGTAAATCAGCGAGTTGGTCAGCAGGGTTTTCACGTCGCCGAGCGAGTCGATGATATTGGCGAAATGCTGAATCGTGAAACTGCCGGCTTGCAAACCGCGATCCGTGACGAGGCTCGTGTGCAGGATGAAAAAAAATGGCGGCAAAACCAGATAAGCCAGCGTCACGCCGGTGAGCAGAAACATGATCTGAGCTGGATTACGCATCATCAAAGCGAACATAAAAGTACCCCTTTCAAACCGGCAACGCCGATTCCCGGGCCACGGCCAGGCGCAGGAGATATATATTACAAAGTGCGCACATAAGACAATTGGCTTAATAGAGGAAGAACGACACGAGTCATTGGTTGGCAATCAGGATTGAGACTCTTCGCTGCTCACTTTATTTACGGCTAGCTCTTATGCCCATGGGCCGATGTAAGGCTCGCCGTTATAGGTGTCGGTAAGCGGTTCGAGGATGTCCGGCCAGCGATTCGGGTCGACTTTGCGGCGCAGCTCTTTCGGCCGGGGCTTGCCCTCCCACCCAACCTGCTCCATGGCGTAATAAAGCTCGATACAGTGGCCGTCAGGATCGAAGGCATAGGCGGCGTAGTCGATGCCGGGGTGAAGCTCCGGCGGGATAATATCGGTCTCGACGCGCACGCCGCTGTCGCGCAGAAATTTGACAGCGTCTTTTAGCTGCCGGTAGTTCGCTAATTGCAAGCCGAAAGACATATTTGAAGTGGCCTCGCTCAAGCCGAGCTTTTTGCGCCATGACTTGGGAAATATCCCCAGCGAGTGGTGCTCGTTATTGCAACGCAGAAAGGCGCATCGTTCGCCCTGCCACTCAACTTCTTCGGTTAGAGTGAAGCCGAGCACTTGGGTGTGCCAATGTTTAAGTTCTTCGTAATCGTCGACAAATAGCTTCACCGGACCGACGCGGGTGATTTTAAACGGCTGCGGCAGTAGTAAGCCGTCGACATTATATTTGAGTGGCATCGTGCTGAGATAACGGGCGCCATCGAGGACATTGATGCCTTTGTCGATGTCGTCGGTGACGAGCTGGTAGTCCGGCAGCTGGGGTTCGGTGGGCGCCACCGCCGTCCCATGGCGCATGGCGACCGGACGAGCGTAGCCGTTCCAGCTGATCTGCTCGATGCCATAATAAAGTTCGAAGATTTGGTCGTCCGGCGCCCAGACATAAAGATGAAACTGCGAGCCGCCGCCGCCGGCACGTCCCTCGCGCATGACCTCGACACCGATTTCGTGAAAGTATCGGGTCGCCTCAACCATTTCAGTCACGCTCTGTACTTGCCAGGTTATTTGGTTGATGTCGTTTTCCAACCGGAAATGTTTAGCGTTGCCGCCAGCGTATTGACGCTCGTTAAATTTCTTTTTGTCGAATAGCGCGAATGAATGGTGATCGCCGGCGTGGCGCCCGAAGTAGCCTGCGCCGGCAGGTTCGCTAATAAAAAATCCCAATAGGTCGAAATAGAATCGCCGGCTGGCTTCCAGGTCCGCGGCATTGAAACCGAAGTGGCCTAGGCGAAGGATCTTAAACGGGCGATCGAGGGCTACGCCGCCGACGTTGTATTTTACTCCTTCGAGCTTTGCCATAATTTCTCCTCATTTACGGCGAGCGATGCCTCATTGGAATTGATGGCTGGCTATTTTCCCGGTGCGGTGATCACAGCTTCCGGCGTATATGCCGATGAACCCGATGAATTGGTCGCTTTGACACGATA
>DATLCH010000177.1:0-2292 GCA_035526465.1 Candidatus Limnocylindrales bacterium
CAGATTTGTCTCGATTCCGAGTCGGCTGCTTGTGTCACGCCGACGACAGCTCAGAGTCACGAGCGCTCACAATCAAAAATAAAAATCGGCAATATATATGCCACCAGCTAGAAAGCATATGGGATCGCAAGGAGAGGAGACGCCTTGAGGGATTTGCGTTTCGGCAGGAGAATAGAGGCGCTGAATAAAAAAAAGGGTCGGAGCTCCCAGTCGTCGACGAGGTTCTAAACCTTGCGGCGACGGGGTGCTCCGACCCTGTGAATTTGCGCCGTTGAACGGCTGCTAAGACTAAATTAACTCAGACTAGCGGCTCCACCACCATCTACGATACCAGGGACGCCAGCCGTCGTCGCGATCCGAGTAAATTTCCTGCTGGTCTCGGCGAATTTCAGCGCGATCTCGGGCGATCTCATCGGCACTTGCACCGCGTCGCAGGTCGCGCCGCAACTCCTGACGATCGCGCCACAACTCGCGCAAATCTTCGCGCTGTTCGCGCGCATCATTTCCCCAGCCGTAGCGGGACCCGTAATTATAGCCATAGCCGGAATGCCCAGATTGCCAATCCCGATGCCAAGCCGCATCAGAGGGTACCGCAGTGAGCAGAGTGCCGGCAGTCAATAAACCTAATAGCAACGTCCGTTTTGTCGTATTCATAACTCCTCCTGTACTGATTGGACGTGCCAATACTCAAAATCGTTTACCCCGATAATTTGTTGTTTTGGCGAGATAATATTGCTAGGCGACTGCGCGCGACTTTGTTAACAAGAATGAACCAGCAGACTCGGCGAAGTGGAGATTTAGACCGACAGGAACCCTGCCCCAGGCGGCGGCGGAGAGACGGACATGCGCGCTTTTTTCCTGAAGAATCTATGATCCAAACCGTGCAGTTGCAGTTTGCGCGAAAGAGTTCTCAGCCCGATACCACATGCTTTAGCCGTCAGAGTGACGTTTCCGCCGGCCAGCTCCAACTGCTCAGTCAAGTAACGCTTCTCCTGTTCGCGCAACCAGGGCTCGAGCGGCGCCATCCGCGCCCCTGAGTTCGGAGACAATTTTGTTCTCCGTCCCAGAGTCGGCACATCGACTTCTGAAATAATTCGCCCGCGCGACAAAACAATAGCCCGTTCGACGACGTTTTGCAGTTCGCGAATATTGCCTGGCCATGAGTGCTCCAGAAGTGCCGACATTGCCTCGGCTGAAATGCCGTTGATGCGCTTGGCATTGGCGACTGGATGGCGCTGCACGAAGTCGTGCACAAGCAGCGGAATGTCGTCCTTACGTTGGCGCAACGGAATCAGATGAAGCGGAATGACATTGATCCGGTAGTAGAAATCCGCCCGCATCTTGCCGTCAGCGACCAATTCTTCGAGAGGCACGTTAGTGGCCGCCACGACGCGCATGTCAACTTGAATACTCGAGCGGCTGCCTAAGCGCTGTACCCTCTGATCCTCTAACACACGCAGCAGCTTGCCTTGCATCACGAGCGACATGCTTTCAATCTCGTCAAGAAACAAAGTGCCACCGTCGGCGAGCTCGATCTTGCCAGCTTTGGCTTGGTCGGCGCCGGTAAAAGCGCCTTTTTCATAGCCGAACAATTCACTTTCCAAAAGACTCTCGGGAAAGCCGGCGCAGTTAATTGTCACAAACGGCGCCTTACGCCGTTCGCTTTGATAATGAATTGCGCTCGCGACAAGCTCCTTTCCTGTGCCGGTCTCGCCTTGGACTAAAACCGTCATGTCTGTAGGGCCGACCACCCGAATGATTTCGAAGACCCGGTGCATCTCGGCGGTTTTGCTCAGCATGCCGCTGAAAACCGAACGATTCTTGAGCGAGCGGCGCAAGTGGCGCACATCGAGATAAACCTGATTTTTTTCGAACACCGCCCGCGTTGCTTCTTGCACCGCCGGCAAATTGAACGGCTTGACGATCAAATCGCTGGCGCCCACTTTGAGTACGTTCACAGCCATCTGGATGTCGGAGTAGCCGGTGATCGCAATCATCGGTATGTCGGGATAATGCTCGCGCACCCAGGAAATCAATTTGCGCCCGTCCATTCCGGGAAGTTTAATATCGGTTATAACGAGATCGATAGCGTCTGTGCCAAACTGTTCGAGCGCTTCTTCGGCCGATGCCACGGCGGTGACTCCATAACCGATCTGCCGATAAAACAGTTCGAGTTGCTGACGCACGACCGGATCGTCGTCGACCACTAAAAGGTGCGGCACCGCGAGAACGCCAGGCGAAGCCGGACCTGCGAACTCCGGGCTGGCATCCGGCGAAAAAGCCGCAGTGGCT
>DATLCH010000188.1:0-4946 GCA_035526465.1 Candidatus Limnocylindrales bacterium
TTTGAAAAAGAGCGAAGCCGGCGTAAGCAACATCGATTGGCGAGCGAGCAAGGTGGACTCACAGCCGAAGTGAATCACCGGCGAGACGAGCTCTGAGCGGAACGAAGTAGGTCGTCGTTCGCTACATCGCACGCGACTCGAAAGTAGCTTTGGCCTGCTCACTGAGGCGAACCCAGCCAGGCTTGTCAGTAGCAGCAATTTATTCTGAGCCGCGGGAAACCAGCCAGCGTAACTCACCAACCGCGAAGATAATCGATATGGCAGGGGTGGGGCGTATTGCGATAATCGCCTCGATTAGTTCACACTTGAAAAAATTCGCGCCGCCGTCCTATGGTCGCCGCCATGCAAAAACTCAAAACTACTTTCGGTCTTACCTTGTCCAACCGGGCGCTGGTCACCAAGGGAACGCCGGCGCGGGAACTGATCGACATGGCCGTCCAGGCCGAGAACACCGCCGCCATCGACGCGATCTGGGTCGGAGATAGCATTCTGAGCAAGCCGCGGCTCGAATGCATTCCGCTCTTGGGCGCCATCGCCGCGCATACATCGCGAGTGAAACTGGGCGTCGCCTGCATGGCGACCATCGCCCAGCGCAATCCCATGCTGCTCGCTTTACAGTGGGCCAGTCTCGATGTGTTGTCGGGCGGACGGACTTGGCTGGCGGCCTGCATGGGTTATCCGGCGAGCCAGCATCCGATGGCGGCCAAGGAACTCGAAGTCATGGGCATCCAGAGCAAGGAGCGGCCCGGGCGACTGGTCGAGATGCTTCAGGCACTACGTCTTCTGTGGTCTGACGAACATGCGACCTTTCACGGCAAATATTACTCTTTCAATGACGTGAACCTCGAGCCAAAGCCGGAGCAGCATCCCTGCCCGATCTACATTGCGGCAACACCGCGTGCCACACAAATCGGCGAGCATGGCGTGGAGCGCTCGCTACGCCGCATGGCCCGCTATGCCGACGGTTGGATGAGCAATCAGATCGAGCTTTCGATGTTTCAAGATTATCAGGGACGGCTGCGAAAGATGCTGATCGAAGAAGGGCGCGATCCTTATGCCTTCAAAACTGCGCTGTATTACGGAGTGGCGATAAACCGCGATCGCGATCAAGCCTTTCGCGAAGCAAAAGCTTTTCTCGACGCCTACTATCAAAAGGACTTCACCCGTCAAGGTGTGGAAATCTGGACCGCTTGCGGTCCGGTGGAGCACTGCGTCGACTGTCTGCGCGGCTTCATCGATGCCGGCGTAGATCATGTCGCCATCCGTCCGATTGGCGACGACCTGAACGACCAATTCCACATTTTTTTACGAGAGCTGATACCCGCGTTGAGTCGACTTGCCGGCAGCGTCTCGCAGACGACAGTTTAGTGAAGTGCACGGTGCGATCGCGCGATCCCGCGCTCGATGATAAAAAGACACCGCCGCATTAGTGGCGCGACGTTATTTCTCTGCTCCAGGAAACCAGCCTTTGAACTTAACGAACCCGCGCAGATATTCGATCTGGCCGGCATGACGGGTGTTGCAGTTGATGACACTTGCGAGCCGGATACTCAACGTCGGCAGCGGCGAGTATTGCGGTTCGTTGAGGACGCGATTCAAATCGCCGTTGGTGACCGTTGACAGGTAATCTTTGGTCTGAGCGAACACGGCGTCGTGGTATGCGAGCAGCAGCGACTTGTCGGTGATGGTAAACGCATCCACCTGCTCTTGGGTCTGCCGGTGACCGCTGCCGTAGTCTCGTGATTCCGGCGGCATATTGAAGCGCTGGTGCCAACCGTCCGTTATCCACAACTGCGGCCGATCGAGCAATCCCGAGAAGTTGGCGTCTTGCACCCGTGCGATATGCCAGGTCAACCAGGCGATATGTGGCTTGGGTGGCGACAACATTTCGTCCGGCGTCAAATCCTTCAACGCATCGCGGACCATTTCGCGCACCCGGCCTAACGCATCCAGTGCCAATCCAGCTGCCTCCATAAATTCCTCCGTAATTATTCACACCGTATCGTAGGCTTCATTCGCTGTAAGCACCGCGCCACGACTATATCAACACTTCGGGGTTCCATTGAAGAACTATTTCCCACAGAGTCACGGAGTCCATAGTGTTCGGATCAACGGCTGATCGAGAGTTCTTTGCTCCACGATCTCGGCGACTCTGCGGTGCGAATTCCGCTGTCTGCTTCACAGGAATCCATGAACTGCACCATGAACTCGCCCAGCACTTGTAAGTTGGCGCATCCTCGTCTTATGGTCCCCCCAATATCCGGAGAAAAAGCGCATGACCAATAAAACCAAAGCCATCTACTGCGTTCTCGCGATATCGATTACTTGTTCCGTCCAAAGACTTCATGCCGTTGATAGCGCGCCTCAGCGACTGCGGATTCTTTACGCCTCGACGGCAACATCATTCTCGCCGATCTGGATCGCCACCGATTTGGGTATTTATAAAAAACACGGCCTCGACGCCGAAGCGGTGCTGCTCGGCGGCGGTCCGCTGGTGGCATCGGTGCTGCTCTCGGGCTCCGCCGATATCGGCGTCGGCGCCGGCGACGCCCCAGTCCGCGTCACTCTTCAGGGCGGCGACATGAAAATCTTCGCCCTGCAAAAACACGCGCGCATATTGAGCATCGTCAGCAAACCGTCAATTCAGGATTTGTCGCAAATCAAAGTGCTGGGAATTCAAAGCCTCGGCAGCAGCACGCACAACTTTTGGCTGTGGTATGCCCGGCAAAGAAAGCTCGCCGAACATCAAGTCCAATTCGTCCACACCAGTTCGTCGGCAGAGAACTTTATCGCCCTGAAATCCGGCCGCATCGACGCCGGCGTCTTTGGCCCGCCCTTCGACGTGCAAGCGGAGCGCGACGGCTTTCGTCTGCTGGTCGAAGGTATCAAGAATCCGCAGCCATTTCCGGCGACCGCCTATTTCGCGATGTCAGCATTTTTAACTAAACGCCCCGAGGTGGCACGCCGTTTTATCGAAGCGATGAAGGAAGCCGTGCAAGTATTTCGTGAGGACAAAACGACGGCATTTAAAGTTATTACAAGACGGCTGAAATTAACCGACATCAACGTGCTTGACCGCGCCTATGACTACGAAAGGCCATTCATGCGCCGCGATCTCTCGCTCCAGATTGACGTTATCGACAATGCGCTGGCAGAGGCCAAACGCGTGCTTGGCGCCAATGCCAAACGCCCCGAATTAACGATCGACGACGTGATCGACAAAACTTTTGTCGGCGTGGCGCGCTGAAACGGACGAACTCGTGGTCACTTTCATTCCGCGGTTTCGAATCCGAACAAGTGTTTTGGAAGTTCGCCTATACTTAAAACGAGAACAGAGGATTTCTAGCGGCTCAACCATCTATTTCTGGGGCAAGACTTCCTTGATCAGCTTGAAGATCGGCGTCAAATCTTGGTACTCGGGTTTGGCGAGATCAAAATATTTTTTACCTGGATCCATCCGATTGGTTGGGTCGACGTCATCCTTCGGTATGTCGATGCGTCGCGAATTGTGCGCGTCGGGGCGGCCCAATTTTTGTAGCGCGATCTGTCCTTCACGCGACAGCAGCCAGTTGACAAAGAGTTTGGCCGCGTTCGGATGCGGAGCGCGCGTTGGAATGCCGAGTGTGCCGCCGGCCGCGCTGGTGCTGCCGCCCTCTTTCCATTCATCCGTATCGAGATAACCGATCGGCAATTGCTGCTGCACGGCTTTGCCCACTTCGCTGCCGGCGTTGCAGCGGATGCAGAGTAAAAACTTTCCTGTCGACAGCCAGTCGGTCAACTGACGCGGGTCGCGCCCTACAGTAACTTGCATCTCGCCATAAAGTTTCTTGATAAAAGGGGGGCCAAGATCAGGGTGATGGTAAAAAAATTGTAGCGTGGTACCCATGCCGAAAATCGTCGGATCGAGGGAGAGCACCTTGCCCCTCCATTTCGTCGTCACCAGATCCCAGTGCGATTTGAATTCGCCAGGATTCACCTGCTTGAGATTGTAAGTAATTTGGCCGGACTGCGAGTTGGCATTAAAAACGAAAATGTAACGTCTTTCAGGGTCTATGTACCGGTGCTCGCCTTCGTACCATTTCGATTGATCGACAACCTCGGGAAGAATGAGCACAGGCTTGATCGGGTCGAGCGCGTGCGCCTTGTAGAGCGCGTCGTGCAACGTATTGGCGCCCGAGCTGACAACGTCAACGAGATACTTGTCGCCGCGCCGTTCGGCGAGAATCCGCGTCGCCAGTTGGCCGCCCCCGCTTAGCACCGTCGCGATCTTGAGCTTGGGATACTTCTTTTTAAAACCTTCGATAACGCGGTCGTATTCGTAGCAGCAACCGTACAACGTCAATTGCCCTTCCGCTTCGGCGGCGCGCACCGTTCTGTCCCACTCCGCCTGCCAATTTGGCTGCGCGAAAGCTAAGTCAATCGCTGTCAAAACCAAGACAGCGGCAAATGTTTGCATAAGCGAAGTGATACCCATGGAGTCCCTAGGTGATCAAACTTCAAAATGCCACTCGGAGTTAACCGAACCTAAACGGTTTTTCTAGTGGCTGCCGCAGATCACATTCAGCACCGCTTGGCGCTTTTCTTCTTTGACGACTTTTAGCGCGCGTTTGAGCGCCGGCAGCACTTCCTGCGGATCGTCGACCATCTCGCCGTAGCCGCCGTGAGCCTCGACGACCTTCTCGTAACGCGGCGACGGCGCTAATGCGGTCAAGGGAAAATTTCCCGTGCTCACCGCCCAACCGTCCGGTAAGACTTGTTGCGTTGCCGCTTTCGTCGAGTGCCAGATGGCGTTGTTACAGATAATTGTCAACAGCGGCAGGTCGTAGGCTTCCGAAACGAAATGGCAGGCCGTGGGATTGTTGAACATATAAGTTCCATCGCCGGCGGTGACGATGAAAGTTTTTTCCGGATGCGCCAGTTTCATGCCCAAGCCACCGCCAATGCCC
>DATLCH010000189.1:0-3731 GCA_035526465.1 Candidatus Limnocylindrales bacterium
GATGTTGCTTAACACCCGCTGTTGCGGCACAGCAGCACAACCGTGAACACGCCCGCTGGTTAAACCGAGTCGAGCACAAACGTGATCTTTAAATCGAGGCGATAGGCAACTATCTTATCTTCCCCACCTGTTGTTCTTTGACGCAAGCATCTCTGTTGCGGTTTCGATGCCTTGAGCAATTGCATCTTCAACGCTCATTCGATTAACGCTCATTCGATTCGCTGGAACCTTCATGATTTCCACGATCTTTGTGACAGATCGCGGAGCAATGGGCCGGGCGAGAAGTTTCTAGTATCTGCTTGAGCGGTTAGTTTCTTCGGGCGCTGATGGCGATGCCCCAGAGCGCCGATAACGCGCCGCAGGCTGCCAGCGCCAATCCGACCAACGGCAGCAATAGTGCGATCGCGCCGCCGATTAACATCAGGGCGATACCGGCGGCGAGAGGATTGAGCGGGCGCTCCTGTGGGTTGGCGATCGGCTTATTACCCGCGGTTACAAAATTCGGTCGCATGGCTTCCTCGCGCAAGAGAATATCGGCGGTGTGCGCGAGCTCTTCGCGTGTTTCGGGATCCGACTCGCGAATTAACCGGCCAATTTCACCGGCGAGCCGTTGGATCTCGGTTTCACGATCGGCTTGCGAAACCACGGGTGCTCGGGCCGCTGCGGACGGAGCCTCATTGTCAGTCGGGTGCTGATCCATGTTGTGTGAAAAACCAGCAATGGTTATGCCACTCGGCCTGCACTCGCGCCTGCAAGATCGCAACGCGTATTCCAAGTGGATTGAGATTTGCAAACTCCTGTGGCGACTAATACTCCCCAAGGTAGGTACCCCGGTGAAACTAAGTAAAATCTCCCGACAATCACGCGGATTAAACAAACTTGTAGAAACGGTTTTGATCGAGCTCAGTCCGACAGCTAAAGCAAATCTAGAAAAGCTCCAGTCGCATTCCTTGGACAAGCACGGACGCCAACCCGCTGCTTCCCAAATAATCGAACGGCTGATAAACGCTGCTGCGGTGAACGTCCCGGACGCGCCTTATCCGTCTTGACAGAGATGCCGATGTGTCATGCGTCGCGGATTACCGGTGTAAATCTCTGTCATGCTTCAAGTTGACGAGCAGCAGGGCCGAAGTGTAGAGGCAAAGCGCGCCGGCACTGATCTGCCTCGCGTGGTGATCGTCGGCGGCGGCTTCGGTGGACTGTGCGCGGCGCAGTCCATGAGAGATTTGCCGGTCCAAATCACTTTGATCGACCGGCGCAATTTCCATCTATTTCAACCGCTGCTATATCAGGTCGCGACCGGGTGGCTTTCGCCGGCTAACATTGCCTCCACGCTCCGTGCGGTTTTGCGCGCGCAAAAAAATGTCCGGGTTCTGCTCGCCGAGGTGACCGACGTCGACGCTGAGCGGCGCACGGTAATCTTCTCTGGCGGCGAGGTCGGTTACGATACTTTGATCGTTGCCAGCGGATCGAGCCATCATTATTTCGGACACGACGAATGGGAAGCGCTGGCGCCTGGCCTCAAGACCATTGAAGACGCAACGGAAATGCGGCGGCGCATTTTTTTGGCTTTTGAATCGGCGGAGCGCGAGAGTGATCCGGCGAAGATTCGCGCCTGGCTCACCTTCGTCATTGTCGGCGGTGGACCGACTGGAGTGGAACTCGCCGGAGCGCTGGCAGACCTCGCCAACCAAACTCTGACTCACGATTTCCGCAGCATCGATCCGAGCGCTGCGCAGATTCTTTTGCTCGAAGCCTCTGACCGCATATTGTCGACGTATCCAGAGGAGCTTTCGACCAAAGCGCAGACTTTTTTGCATGGGCTTGGGGTTGCTCTACAACTGCGCACGTCAGTCACCGAACTACATGCGGGGGAAGTCATCGTGCAGCGCAATGATCAGCGCGAAGTGATCGCATCGCACACCGTCCTATGGGCCGCCGGCGTGCGTGCCTCCCAACTCGGGAAAGCGCTGGCACGCTCGACCGGCGCAGCGCTTGATCGCAGCGGCCGAGTGATGGTTCAAGGCGATTTTACCATTGCCAATCATCCGGAGATTTTCGTCATAGGCGATCTGGCCGGTTATGCGATGCCGATGGGCAAAACCTTGCCGGGCATCGCTCCCGTAGCCCAGCAGGCGGGACGTTATGTCGCCAAAGTTATTGGCGCACGCCTGAATCGTAAAAGTTACCGGTCGTTCAATTACCGAGACCGCGGCAGCATGGCGATCGTCGGGCGGGCAACGGCCATTGCCGACTTACGCGGAGTTCATCTCGCCGGTTTTACCGCTTGGCTGGCTTGGCTGTTCGTCCATTTGATGCAACTGGTCGAATTCGAAAACCGTGTGCTTGTCCTGATTCAATGGGGCTGGTTTTATTTTCGCCGCAGCCGGGCGGCGCGTTTGATAACGGGTGACAGGTTTCCTTTGTAATCCCATCCCAATCAAAACCATTGCATCGACATAGAGATGTACCGATGCTGCGACGCCGACGCGCCAAATAGCGCAAATCCGGGACGAATGGTCGGCGCCGCTCAGGTCGAAGCTCCTTCGCGAGCCCAAATCGGCTGGTATATTCCTTGCGCAGTGCATGTCCCGGCTGAAGAATCATAAGCGCGGGCACGAAGCAACGTGGACCCGACACGATGAACGCTCTGGCTACTTTTCAGCAGCGTGAGTTCTTGAGCGCCGCCCCGCAGCGGCAAAATATCCGGCGACAAACAAACTTCAATTGATCGTTTGGCGCTGGTTTAACGGAGGACGCACAATGGAAGACGGCAATCTCCGCCCGAACCGGAACGATGGAAAAAAAAATCTCCCGCGGCGTTCATTGGGCTTGAATTGGCAGGTGCTTGAGCGGCTCGGATCGATGCTTCTCGGCAGCGCCCTGATGCTCTACGGCGCCAAGCGACGCGGTATCCTTCCAACGCTGTTGGGGGGTTTATTCCTTTACCGCGGCGCAGCCGGACATGGGGCGTTCGGATTGCCAGGGTTGCAGTCCAACAAACGGCCCCATCCGCAAACCAGCGTCCCCCATGGCGAAGGAACGAAAGTCACTAGTGCAATTACCATCGATCGACCGGCAAGCGAGCTGTATCATTATTGGCGCGATCTAACCCATTTGCCGAGATTCATGAAGCGGCTGGAGTCGGTACAAAGCACCGATGGCGGACGCTCGCACTGGGTATTGAATTCCGCCGCCGGCGTCAAGCTTTCCTGGGATGCCGAGATAATCAACGACGTGCCAAACGAGTTACTCGCCTGGCGTTCGCTTCCCGGAGGAGATCTCGATCACGCCGGTTCCGTCCGATTCGAACCCGCTGCAGGCGGCCGAGGTACCACGGTGAAAGTGACCGTCGAATACCGGCCTCCGGTCGGCAAATTGGGCGTGGTTGCGGCGAGTCTTCTGGGCGTCGAACCGGAGCGGCTCATCAAAACCGACCTGAGCCGTCTGAAACAGTTAGTCGAAACCGGCGAGATATCTTCCGTTGAAGGTCAGCCACACGGCTTCTAAATAAAAAAATTCTGAATGAAACGATGATCTATCATTTTATATCGCGCAACCGTTACCGGCCCAGGCGAGGATTCCGTCAGACGCACGCTCAGCCATAGAAAATAAATGGCAAAACAATTTCCCTTAACTTCGAGTTCGCTCCTTGTTGCGCTGATTCCGCTACTGGGTATCGGCGTAGCAACGGGGCGGTTAGGGGAAATTTCTAGCGGTGGCAGCCCGCC
>DATLCH010000200.1:0-2971 GCA_035526465.1 Candidatus Limnocylindrales bacterium
CTTCTTTATATCTATGGCCTAGCACGATTCACGAAGATGCTATTTCATTCCCCTTCTTCGCGATACAATCCCAACGCTTCGGTCGAGGGCCGATCGCTGATTGAAAACAGAATCGCGTCATCGCTCGTTGAGTTCTCGTGCGAATGCCACAACCATGATGGCACCACGAAGATGTCACCCTGCTTCCAATGAAATTCATTGGCCGAAACTTTAGCGACGCCTTGGCCGCGGAACGCATAGTATACCGTCGTGCAGGTATGGCGGTGCGATTTGGTTTTTTCCTTTGGCCGCAGCAGTTGGATCGAGCACGAGCAGGTCGGCAGCGTGTGACCCCCGTCGACAGGATTGGTATATTCCAACAGAACGCCGTCGTGGGGATCGCCGGCGCTTTCCTTCAGCGCTTGCAGCGCAGCATTGGTTTCTTCCCACGGATAGCGGTACGGCGGCGCTTGAAAATCATTCTTCACCCAGCTTGGGCGGGTGTGGGAAAAAACCTTGGACGACATGTTGTCGGGTTTTTCCACCGGCTGCTGTTCCTTTTTAAAATTTTCCTGGATCATCGCGCCAAAGTGCGTCACCAGCCGGACGTCCAATCCGTCGAGCCACATAACCGACTCGGTGGAGTTGTTGAAATGATCATGCCATGTCCAATTGGGCGTGGTGATGAAGTCGCCCTCGAACATAGGGAAACGCTCGCCTTCTACGACCGTGTAGGCGTTGGGCGTGCCTTTAACGACGAAGCGGATCGCCGCGGCAGTGTGGCGATGCGCCGCGGCGACCTCGCCGGGTTTCACTAACTGCACTGAGATATGCACGGTATTGGTCATGCCGGCAGACAGCCCGGGATTGCGCATTTGGATTGTGCGCCGGCCGGCTTCGCCGGTGGTAATCAGCTCGCCGGACCAGTTGAGCGCTTTCATAATCTCTTCACCACTCCACAGACAGGGCTTAACGGTCTGTGACCATTCCGAGTGCTCCCAGTGGCCCTTGAGATTTCGTTCCTTCATCCATTGACTGAGTTCTTGCAGATCCATAAACCTTTCCTTCCATACGAACACGTTGCGTCGGAGCTTGTTCAATACAAACGGGGCATCGATCTGTCAAGTCACGATGATCGTCAACCAGCGCGGCGATCCCACGCAAGCCCAATTCACCGCGCCAGCGAAATCAGCCGAGGCGTTGCAACGCACAATGGCCGGCGTGCTTTGTCGCCCGGATGAATATTTTTCAGATCGCTAGAACGTGAATTGGTATTAGCGCGCTGAGCGCAGTCGAGGGGAAAGTGAACGGCGCGTGAAGCGCCATATGCGTGAAAATCTATTGGCACGCCATCCCGTTGGGATATCTGCGGCGGCATCCCGATCTTCGACCGCACGATCGATAATCGACTTTGCCGCCACCAGCGCCCAGTTATCGGCCTCTAACTTGTTGGCGAACGTCAGTTGATCGGCGTCGAAGCAATGGGCAAAGCTGCGCACCCAAAGCTTGCGTGCGCCAGTCTCCAGTTGCACCCACAGACATGCTTCGGGCAGCCAGCGTGTCGGCGCAACTTCATAGGAAGCGGCACGAATGCCGCAACCGCGGTGCTCTAAGGTGTTACTGACAAGGCTTTGATCAAACTCCACGGCGAATCTCCAAATAAATTCTAAACAGCGATGGTGCGTTGCAGCGCAAGCTCCGTACCAGCGATTACAATGACCGTTTAGAGCATTCTAGCGTCAATCTTTGCAGCCAGCCCGGACAAAAATCGTTCCACAGGCTGATGGCGGTTCACTTTTCTTACCGGCGTTTTTCGTTGGTTTGACAGCCTCTGGCGATTATGAAAAGTGATGCCCATCATGAACTATTTCTGCCGCTGGCCAGGCTCTATTCGGCGCCAATGGATACCTGTCGTAGCGCTCATGCTGTTGCCCGGATGTGTTGTCGAGCGAATTGGCGGCGCTTTCACACGGCAACCAGAGGAACTTGAACAAAGCGCCGCAACTGCAACCAAAATTCTCATTGACCAAGCTTTCGAAGGCATCGACCCGGCCCCACCCGTCGATTTTCACACACACATTCTCGCCATCGGAACTAGCGTCAATGATGCCTTTGTCAACCCAAAGATGCGTCGCGGCCTCAATCTCGAACGTCTCAAGTTTCTTATCTATAACAGCGCTGCCGACGTTAAAAATTTTGACAACGCGGATCAAGAGTACGTAAATCGGCTGGTGCGTCTGGCACGAGGGAGTAAACGTCCTGGCAGATTCCGCATCCTCGCCTTCGATAAGCATTACAAACGAGACGGCACAGTGGATTTAGCCAAGACCAACATGTATGTGCCGAACCACTATGTCGTCGACCTGGCGCGCCAATATCCCGATATTTTTTCGCCGGTAATTTCGCTCCACCCCTATCGCCGGGATGCCATCGACGAACTCGAGAGTTGGGCCAAAGCGGGAGTCAAATATGTGAAGTGGCTGCCCAATGCCATGGGCATGGATCCCGCGGATCGCGCCATCGAGCCGTTCTACCGGAAGATGAAACAACACAATATGATTCTGCTGTCCCATGCCGGAGAAGAACAAGCGGTGCAAGCCGAGGAGGATCAGGAGCTCGGCAATCCGCTGAGACTTCGCTTTCCCCTCGACATGGGCATTCGCGTGATCGTCGCGCACGCGGCGAGCCTGGGTAATTGCGCCGATCTCGATAGTGGCGGCGCTAAGAAAATTTTCTGCTTCGATCTTTTTCTGCGCTTGATGGATGACGCGAAATATCGCGGACTAGTCTTCGGCGAAATTTCGGCGATGCTGCAATTCAACCGCATGCCCCGCCCGTTCTCGACGCTGCTCAAACGCCAAGACCTGCACCCGCGCCTGGTCAACGGCAGCGACTATCCGCTGCCGGCGATCAACGCATTGATCCGAACAAGATCGATGGCGAGAGATGGCTTCATCAGCAGCGAGGAACGCACGGCGCTCAACGAAATCTA
>DATLCH010000207.1:0-7419 GCA_035526465.1 Candidatus Limnocylindrales bacterium
CAACGCAGGCGAGTTTCGATGAAATGGTTGTCGCGGTCGATGGTTTACCGGTCATCTTCGTTAATGAAAAATCTACCTTGCGCGGCAGCACCCATATCGCCCGCGGCGCAAGCGCAGTATTAACGGTAAAATACCGATCCCAAGGCCTGGATAGCTGGCGCTACCATTTTGGCGACGAGGTCTCGCAGGTGCGTAACTTCCAGCTCAAAATGACCACCAACTTCAAAGATATAGATTTTCCCGACAATACTCTGGCACCGGCGCAAAAACGCGAAACCAAGAACGGTTGGGAGCTGGTTTGGGAGTCAAAAAACCTGTTGTCGGGATTCCAAATCGGTATGATCATGCCGGAGAAGCTGCAACCCGGTCCGCTGGCCGGAAGAATCAGCTACTTTGCCCCGGTATCGTTGCTGTTTTTTTTCTTTTTGATGTTCATCATCACGGCTCTGCGCGGCATCGAGCTCCATCCGATGAACTATTTCTTTCTCGCCTGCGCGTTTTTCGCTTTTCATCTGCTGCTCGCTTATTTAGTCGATCACATTTCAATCCACACGGCCTTTGTCATCTGTTCTGTCGTGTCGCTGGCGTTGGTGATCAGCTATCTGCGCCTGGTCATCGGTATTCGCTTCGCGGCAGTAGAGGCCGGGTTGGCACAGCTTATGTATCTAGTGCTGTTTTCCTACGCGTTTTTCTTCAAGGGCTTCAGCGGCCTGGCTGTCACCATCGGCTCGATCCTTACCTTGTTCGTCGTCATGCAACTCACCGGGCGCATCCGTTGGTCGGAGCGGTTTGCCAGCCGCGCAGCAGTGCCGTCGCCCGGCGCGTGATTGGTTTTTTTCCCGTGAGCCATTATCGTAGGCGCTAATCTATGGCAAAGCAGATCCTTGTCGTCGATGACGACCGGCATATTCGCGAGGTGGTGCAGTTCGCCTTGGAGAAAGCCGGCTTCGAGGTGGTCGAAGCCGGCGAAGGCCAGCAGGCATTGGCACTGTTCAAGAAGCACGCCCCGGCGCTGGTCGTACTGGATATCACCATGCCGGAAATGGATGGCTTGGCGGTGTGCCGGGAGATTCGCAAGAGCTCTGATGCGCCGATTTTATTTCTATCGTCGCGCACCGATGAGGTCGATCGCGTGGTCGGCTTGGAAATCGGCGGCGATGACTATGTCAGCAAGCCGTTCAGCCCGCGCGAGCTGGTGGCGCGCGTGCAAGCCATCCTCAAACGGACGAGCCTCCGGCAAACCGCCGTCGACGAAATCAAAGAGCTCGCGCACGGCGCAGTGCGCGTCGATCTTTACGGCCATGGGGCTTTTTGGAAGGATAAGCGCGTAGCGCTGACCGCCACCGAATTCGCCATACTCCAAAGCCTGTTGCGCGAACCGCAGCGGGTCTTTTCACGCGACCGCTTGATCGATGCGGCTTACCAGGGACAGGTGACGGTAACCGACCGGACCATCGACAGCCATATGCGTAATCTGCGCGCGAAATATGCCAAAGCCGGTTGTAAGGATCTCATCGAGACTGTCCATGGCGTCGGCTACAAATTGGCTCCATGCCGTTAACCAGTAAAAGCAGAGGGCGACGTTTCAAGCTGCGCACGATTCTCCTGGCGGTGAGCTTGGCGGTTTTGATCCTGCCTTTGGGCAGCATTTATGTGTTTCGGTTTTACGAGGGAGAACTCGTCAAACAGACCGAGAGCGAGCTAATCGTCCAGGCGGCGTTGATCGCAGCGGTCTACAAGCGCGAAGTCGAAACTTTACTCAAACTCGACACCCGCGTCGCAGACTACGGCGCCAAAGTTGCGCTGGAGCAGGTTAAAGACGATTATTTTCGACCGGTGAAACCACAGCTAAGTTTGTCCAATTATCGGATCCGGTCGCGCCCGGCGGATGCCGCGGTGGCCGAACAGCAGGCCGACAAGATCGCTCAAGAAGTCGGTGCTCGACTGATGCCGGTTTTGTTCGATGCCCAGCGCACCAGCTTGGCGGGAGTCAGACTTGTCGACTGGCAGGGTATCGTTATCGGCGGGCGTGAAGATCTCGGCAAATCGTTGGCTCACATCAGTGAAGTAAAGCAGGCGTTGCAGGGCCGCTATGGCAGCGCGATTCGCCAGCGCGCGGTTCGCCGGTCGCAGCCGCCATTGGCGTCGATCAGCCGTGGCACCGGCGTGCGCGTGTTCGTCGCCTATCCGATATTGGCCGGTGATCGATTGTACGGTGCGGTGTTTTTGTCGCGCACGCCGAGCAGCATTCTCGAGCATCTTTACGGCCAAAAAGAAAAAGTCATCCTGGCGGCGGCGACCGTTCTGCTGCTGGTCATCGCTCTGGTTGTCTTCACGTCTTACGCGATCGCCAGGCCGTTGCATGGATTGATCGACCAGACCAAACGCTTTGCCGAGGGCGATAAGAAAGCACTGGAGCCGCTGAACAAGCCGGTGACCGAGGAAGTGGCACTGTTGTCGCGAAGTTTTTCTGAAATGGCGCGTAACGTGGAGCATCGCTCCGAATATATCCGCAATTTCGCCGCCCATGTTTCCCATGAATTCAAAACGCCGTTGGCGGCGATCCAAGGAGCCATCGAGTTGCTCGACGAACATGCTGAGGAGATGAGCACAGAAAAACGCAGCCGGTTTCTGCGCAATATCGGCCAAGATACCGAGCGACTGAAACGCTTGGTCGATCGCTTGCTCGAGATGGCGCGCGCCGATGTCATGGAACCGGCCGCCGGTGAATGCGCTGTCGCGCCGCTGGTCGAGCAGCTTAGGGCGCGCTACGGAGGCGCTCAGGGTTTGTCGCTCTCCCTGGCCGGTGACACGGACGTTAACGCGAGAGTACCGAAAGAAATTTTCGAAACCGTCTTGAGTAACTTATGCGACAATAGCCGGCAAAACGGTGCGAACCATGTGAATATTACGATCCGTCAGCTTGCAGGCGCACTCAGCATCACTATCGCTGACAACGGCGCGGGAGTTTCGCCGGCTAACGCAGAAAAAATCTTTACACCATTCTTTACCACCCACCGGGAAGAGGGAGGTACGGGTCTGGGATTGGGGATCGTACGCGCGCTGCTAAAAGCCTATGGCGGCGATATCGAATTTCTCCCGGCGGAAAAAGGTGCGGCGTTTACGATAAAGGTTCCGATGGCGGCGCATCTATAACTTTCAAGCAGTAACCAACTTTGTGTTGCGTCAGTAAGTGACGAGTGGATTGCGAGTGGTCAGTGTCGGAAATCGGCTGAAGTCACGATCCGCTGTCCACAGTTCTCTCACGCCATGAAGTAAGCAGATCGCCGCGATGCGCGCATCATGCACCTTAGGGCCCGAGATTCGGGCTTGTTCGAGGGTGCTTTTGAGGTGCGGCCAATAGCCTTCGGATTCCCGAATCAAACTTAGACTCGGCGACTCGATCCAAGAATCTACTTGATCCAATGCAGCGGCAAGAGGTGTCGGCGGATTGTAAATACGCGGGTGAGTAACGATTGCGAGAAATTCATGCATGCAAGGCCAAGGAATAGACCAGAGGGCACGGCTCTCCGCAAGATCCACGACTATTTTGTAAGCGCCCTCATGCCAGGGCGAATCCTCACGGTGGGCGTACACCAAAATATTCGTGTCGACAGCGATCATCCGCCGTGGCCTTCGTAGGCCATGTCACGAATTTGTTCCCACGTCGCCGTCGACACTCCGGATTGAAGCCCCTGGCCTTTGAAGGTGGCCTTTCTTAGGCGAAAGACACCTGGCTTTTTTTTTGTCGAGATAATCTGGCGCAGGCCCTGTTCGATCAAGGCCTTGACGGTGGTGCGCTCCCGGGCGGCGAGCCTTTTTGCCTCGTCCAGCAGATTATCGGATATCTCTACGGTTGTTTTCATATGGGTATATGTATCATATGATATGGTTATACGTCAATTAATCAATTTCCGAGTATTTACGGCAGTCAAGTCGAGCGGCACGCGTCAATTGACCTGCCAATTGCTGACCGAACTCGCCGACGGCTATCGTTCGGCCGTTGTGACACCGGATCGTGCCGATCTCATCAAATACGCGCGCAAATAGCTCGCCTCGAAACTTCTTATTCTCGAGCAGTCCATGGGTGGTTGCGAAATGGAGCCGGCCGGTTTCGCAAAGCCGCTTCAACAAGTCGAAACCGATTTGGCTTCGCGAGTTCAGCCCCTGCTGGTTCATCAGCTCGAATACGTTGGTTTCTCCATCGCCGGGCAGCCCCTTGAGATAATTTACGATCCGGGTCGTCACGAACAGCGTGTAAATATCGTCGCGCGTGAAATGGTCGGTTTCGATGGCGAGAGCGGTAAGCCGTGCTTTAACAAAATCGCCTTCGGTCAATTTTAAACCGCGGGCGATGGGCGAGTTCGGTATTCGATAGAACGGCGAGGCGCCGAGCAACACTGGCAGGCGCGCGTTGAATGCCAGAGTTTGGATCATGCTGTCCAAAGATTCGTTCGGCAACCCGAGGATTTGGTACGACACAATCTTAAAGCCGAGTTCATGGGCTTTGCTGACGACCTTCACATAGGCTTCCAAGGTATGCGGTCGCTTGGTGGTCTCACGAACGGTTTTGTCGGAGCTAACCAGGGCCAAATTCAAATGAGAAAATCCCGCCTGGTGCATTAATTCCAAGAGTTCATCGTCGAGGCTCAGATAACTGATGCCGTTCATGGCGACGAATTGCATCTCGCGATTGGGAAACCGCGCTATGAGCCGGCGGCATAGCTGTTTAAACGTCTGCTTGTAATAGGTGAGGTTGTCGTCTTCGAAGTCGATAACGCGGTAACCTTGCCGGTGGCGCAGCTCGATCTCCTCCAGCACTTGCTCGAGCGAACGGCGGCGATAGTTTGTGCCGAAGGTCGAGTGCACCGAGCAAAACGAGCATTTATGCGGGCAGCTGCGCGAAGTTATCATGAAGGTCAACGGCTTGCCGGCGAGTGTGTAGCTTTGCGGCGTCGCGTCGCCGACGTCTGGTACCGGCAGTTCTTCGATGGGAAAATTGTCTGCGATCGGGTTCAGGACGAATTCACCGCGATGCTTGTAAGCGAGGTTGGCAACCGCTTCGACCGGCTGTTGATCGCGCAGACAGCGCAAAAATTCGACCAATGGCCGTTCGCCTTCGCTACGAATAACGTAATCGACATGCGGAGATGCCAGCAGCGATTCCGGAGCTGCCGAGGCGTGCGAGCCGCCCATGACGACCATCGCTTGTGAAACCTTTTTTACCCGCGCTGCTACTTCGAGTGCCTCGCGGAAATACGCTGTGAACAGCGATGAGATACCGACGACGTCAGGCTTCAATAAGCTTATGTCTTCCTCGATGGCGTCGAAGGGCATGCCGAAGTGATAGTAGCGATTAAAAGTCGAGAATGGCGACTTGTCCGCGGCGCCATAGTAGTCGCTCAAATAGCGTAGTTCTTTGGGAATCTGCACGGTCTTGCGGCCGACGCCGCGGTGATAGTCTCTGACGATAACTTCGATATCCGGAAGATGCTTGCTAACCGCAGCCTTTAAATAGCACAGGCCAATCGGCTGTAAACGCACGTCGGTGTCGTAGAAGTCTTGTACCGGCGGTTGAACGAGCAACACTCGCATGTGACTGGCGTTATATCGCATATACTCGGCGCGACGGAAACGATTGTATTGTCGAGTCAACAATATTAAAGATTTCTAAAAAGCACCATCGACGGAAAAGTGCAGGAGCGACGATGAAGATCGAAAAAATCGACAGCAAGAAGCTTGAAATGCCCTACACCAAGCCGCTGGTGACGGCGACCAACAATTTTACCGTCGCGCGCGGGCTGCTCGTCACCGTGGTGACCAGCGGCGGCGTGGAAGGGTATGGCTATGCCGATCTTTTTCCACGCGCGGGCGAGACTCCCGAGACCGCGGCGCACGTCATCGAGACGGTTCTAAAAGCCAAGGCGCTGGGCAAGGAGTTAGAAGACCTCGGCCGCATTCGCGCCGAGATGGATCACGCTTTGACCGGTCACCCGCGCGCCAAGTCAGTATTGGAGGGCGCGATGTACGACGCCCTGGCGCGGAGCTATCACATTCCGATGTCGGTCATGCTCGGCGGCAAGTGTCGCAACGAGATCAAAGTCATCAAGATGGTCAGTGTCGGCGATCCCGAGGCGATGGCGGTGGAAGCGAAAGGACTTGCCTCTGAGGGTTTGTCGGTGAAACTCAAAGTCAGCGGCCGCATCGACAAGGATCTGCCGCGGGTCGCCGCCGTGCGCAAGGCAATCGGCGACGATGTCTTCATCAAGATCGATGCCAATGAAGCGTACGATGCCAAAACTGCGATCCGGCTCGCCAAGGCATTGGCTGATCTTGGCGTCGAAGTATTCGAGCAGCCGGTACCGCGCGATCAATTCGACGCGTTGTGGGAAGTAAAAAAACATTCGCCCATCAAGATTGAAGCGGATCAGTCCTGCCGCAATTTTGCCGACGCACAGATACTGGTCAAAAATCGCATGGTCGACTCGATCAATACCGGCATCCCCAAAGTCGGCAGTGTCGGCGAAGTGCGGCGTATCGCCGAGCTGTGCGAGGCCAACGGTATCCGCTGTTCCCTATCCAATACAGCGGGAAGTGTCGTTGGTGATGCGGCGGCACTCCATCTGGCGGTGAGCACGCCGGGCATCTCACCGTTATGTGAATTGGGTGAGTTCGAGGTCATCACCGGCGATCCGTTCTTCGGCCTCGCCGTGACTAACGGCACACTCGAAGTGCCCGAGGGTGAAGGATTGGGAGTAAATCTGAGAGGGTTCTGAAGAATGGAGTGCTGGGGTTCGGAATCCACTACTCTGTTAATGAATTCCATCTCGGGGATGGTTAAAACCTCTCGCTTGAGGCGAGTGGAGATTTGTCATGGCGGCGAAGGCCCGCATCCATCTTTCGGATCGCTGCAAGGTCAAAGAAAACCTGGATTCCGGCTGCGCCGGAATGACCGAAAGAAATGCCGACTTTTTTCAGGCAACAATTTGGAACTGCTCGGCTCAGAGCCGAGGAACGTGAGTTCGCTCCGCATGGGAGGTTTTGATGAGTTCAGCTTTTGCCGCGGCGATGGATAAGATCGTCGCCGACTATAATGATCGACTCGAGTGGGTGCGTGCTTCGAAATACGATTTGACCAAGGAGTCGGCGCGGGTGTTGATCGAGCAGTGGTCGAGTTTCACCCGGCACAGCCGACAGTGTTGGGCTTATGTCGTCGGCAACTGTCCTCATGTCGAAGTGCGCAAGTTCGTCGTCACCGAGAATCTCTACGAGGAAGAAGCTCTGGAAGGCCATTCTCATTTCGAGATTCTCGCGCGCATGGGTATCGCTTTGGGATTGACCCGGGATCAGATTGTCAACGCCAAACCGTTGCCGACGACGGTGGTGGCGATGCGCGCGTGGGAGGCTTTGACCAAGAAT
>DATLCH010000216.1:0-9265 GCA_035526465.1 Candidatus Limnocylindrales bacterium
TGGCCGGACTTCGCCGAGTCCGTACGCGCCCTCTGCATCGCTGCCATCGACAAACGCCGTACTCAGCGCGAGTACATCCAGTGGCTGGAAAAAGAAATTAGCCGCTTGGCCAAAGCGCCTAAGCGCAAGCAATTGACCGGCTCAGCACAGTTGCTTTTGCCGTTCGTGATTTGAGCAACCGCCACCGTCACAGCCGGAAATGTCACGACACCGCGCGGTGACTGGACTTTGGCTTATTATTCACGGAATGGCGTTGCGTTCTTCGCGTCGGGGTTAATAAGGCCGCCGCAAAACTTCGGGCCTGATCTCTGCGCCTTAACTTTGCTGCGCCTGTAAAATGCTGTCGATCTCTTTTAACTCCGCGCCGGTCAGATGCCACCCCGCTGCTTTTACATTGCTAGTCACATGATCGACGCGCTTGGCACCCGTGATCACCGAGCACACACTCGGCTGTGCCAACAACCAAGCCTGCGCCAATTCATTGACGCCGCGGCCATGATCCTTCGCCCAATCGCTTAGTTTGGCAACTAAGCGGTAATTGGTTTCGTGCATCAGATTTTGCACCAACTTCACCGATTCGCCGCGCGAGCCTGGCGGCGGCGGTTTGCCCATCTCGTACTTTCCGGTGAGAAAGCCGCCGGCGAGCGGATAGTACGGCACGAAGCCGACCTTGTGAGCATGACAGTAAGGCAGAATTTCACGCTCGACGCCGCGTTGGAACAGGTTGTATTCGGATTGTAATACGGCAAAGCGCGTCCAGCCTTTGAGTTCCGCAAGCACATTGGCATGAGCCAATTGCCATGAGGCATACAGCGACGCGCCGATATAATTCACTTTGCCCATGCGAAGCAGATCGTCCAGGCCGCGCAACGTCTCTTCGATCGGCGTGGTGTCGTCCCACCGATGGCAGTAAAACAGATCGATATGATCGGTCTGTAAACGACGCAAACTTTGCTCGATGGACTGCATCATTTGATAGCGCGAGGCGCCCCAGCTGTTGGCGCTGGTCTTGCGCGGGAAATTAAACTTAGTCGCCATCACGACGTTGTCCATGCGTCCTTTAAGCGCCACACCTAAAGTTTCCTCGGAGCGGCCTTCATTGTAAACGTTGGCTGTGTCCAAAAAATTCACGCCGGCATCGAGGGCCACGTCAATTACTTTATTGACCTCGCTCTGCGGCATATCCGCAGAACCGAAACGATTGGTCCCCAAGCCGACGACGGATACGCGCACACCGGTGTTGCCCATCTGCCGATATTCCATCAAATCTCCTTGCACCTGCTTGATCGTTAATATTAGTCAGTGCTGGCAATAAGCCTGGCAGAATCACGGCGATTTCTAACATCCAAGTATTAGTCGGTCAAACTAACTGGCGATGCGACTGCCTCGCGCTAGTAATGAGCTTATGCGCGAACACTCTCAGGTGGGTGCGCTCGGTTTGATTCGACTTTTGCGTGAATTGAGAAAATTAATTTGCAGCAATCGACAGCCGCGCCGTGATGACGGAAACTATCTTGCTGTCGTGGAAGAGGTAAGTGACAGAGAAACTAGTGCCGGCCGCGCGACCGAGAAGCCATTGTGACTACGCCGCGGGCCTGGGCACCGGAACGATTGCAGCCGCAGTTCCAGCACTCGGAGAATTGCCCTTCGATCTTCTCCTGGCAATTCCTGCAAACCCAAGCCTTCTTAACCGATACAAGCGGCGCCAAAGTTTGCTTGAGAATCGCCTTGGCCCTGACAGCTTTTTCATCCTCTATAACCCACAGTTCGGGCCAGCACTCGGTGGGGGGCAGTTGGCCTGCGGCACTGATCAGGTCCATTTTTTTCATCACACATGTTATGCCGAACGTCGCCAGGACATTCTTTAAGTGGCTGATCATGAGGGGGTCTTTTGACGTGTGGATGCGTTGCATCGGATTAGCCAAATTCTCAGTGTGCGCGGCGCAAGACTTCTTCGTTCAGTTTCAAACGCTCACCGAGCCACAGCGAGCGCTCCATGTGGTCACCGTATGCCTCACCGGTGGACGGATGTACCAATACAGACAAACCTTCACGGTTGAGCATCAACCAAGGGACTACCTTGGCGAATTCATCCTGAGAGAACAGCGCTTGATACATGGCGTCGAGATGTGGTCCCACCGGACCGTCATGCCAGCTGCCTAACTGGACGTTAAACTGGGCCAAGCCGGCACGCACTTTCTCCGCGGCGACACGAGTCCGCGCCGGATCGTAATAGATGTGAGCATGATAGCCCTTGATCGTTCGCTCGCTCATCGCCCACCTCCACAAAATGTGTAAGAGTTTCTATCAGAAACGACTGTTGATGCCAAAGCGACCGAGCGATTGGGTGAGATTCCGATGGCAATAGAAGAGCGTTGGGCTCCCGTCTTAAGGGCGGGGAGCAAACCGTTGCGGAATGGAAACGGCAGGATCTAAGCTTTTGCGGCTTCAGGCACAATTTCGTCCGGGAACAAGTACTCTTCACCAGCCGGACCGAAATTCACCAGAATCAACTGCCGTCCCATATTCTCGACAGCCCGGACAAAGGTCCCTTGCCGAGGCAAGATCGTGCCGGTTTTCTGCGAGCGAATGGTTTTGGTAGTTTTGAGCGGATCTCCAGGGTTCATTAATTCTCCCTCCCGGTGTGGATGAGCTCAGTTTGGTTCTTTCTTGTTTATCGTGTGCTTAAGCTTTTCTCTCCTTAACGCGCAGTGACGTTCACTGTTTAGACGCCCGTGAGAGACGTTTAATGCAAGGAAAAGACCAGGGTGAATCGACTGGCGGGATCGTCACTAGAGCGGCGGTCAAAAATATCACTTGAAATCTATATAACCACAAAACTCGGTGAAATTAAAGAAAATTTTTGTAGTGTGAGCGTTTGTCGTCGTTCCAATTCGCGGTCGGGGGATATATTTCAAGGGTAAGTTGCCACTCAAGTAGGCACAAGCTGCTAAACTATTCGTCCCACGCCGGCGGAATTTGTCTTATTCACTGTAAGATTTTTAGCCAACCGCGCACATTGCCTCTTAACCACTTATAACCCAATCAAAATAGCGACCATCGTTGGGAAGCAGCCAGCGGCTAGCAATAGAATTCTATTGGCGGAGAATAACCAACCTCTGGATGCTGTCAATTTCTTATCGCAAGGCGTGCCGTGGCGACGATCTAGAATTGTTGATCAAGACGAGCAAAGCGAACGTAATAAGACCAGTCGCTATCACTCCGACACGATAGCCGCTCGCCGAAAATCGATCTCTACCGAACTACTTCCCCCCATAAACCCGGTCAAAAAACTTCTCGTCATCGAGTCGCTTCAGCCAGCTGCTATCGACGATCTCTTCGGCTTTGATGGCGGCAGCTTTAGCATTTTGTTCAGCGACGTATTTGATGACGATCTTGAAGCCCTCCAGGGTCGGATAGGGCTTGCGGTCGAGTTCTTCTTGAGCTTCGAGGTAGAAATCCTCCGCCGCCTCGACGTTCTTCAAGCGAAGGTTTTTCGCGACAACTTCTTTTACCGACTGTTTGTTTTCTTTCTTGAAGATATAGGCATACGCCTCGATGGTCGCGCGGGTAAAGCCGTCGACGACCTTAGGATTGGCCGAGGCATAGTCTTTTTTCACCGTCAAACCGGTGTTCTGGTATTGCAGCTTCGCCGCGTGCATGTTGAGCAGATTGTAAAAACCCTTAGCAGTCATCACTTTGGTGGCAACGCGTTGCAGCATGCCGGCATCGATGGCTTTGTTTTCCAGCGCCACCATGCGGTCGGGATCGACGCCGGTTTGAATCAAGGTAATCTTGTCGCGCTTGAGATCGAGGCCCAAGTGTTCGAGCGCGATCAGCGCGGAGATATGCGACGAGCCGCCGAAGCGCGCCGTGCCGATTTTCTTACCCTTGAGATCTTCAGCACGGCGCATGCTTGGCTGGCTGATAACCGAGAACGGTGAAGTGTTGCTCAGCCCCAAAAAGAAACTCAACTTCTCTCCCGTGGCGGCGAGACTGACCAGCGACGCAGGCGCATTGGCGGTGATCTGAATTTCGCCGGCTTGAAACATTTGCGCCACCAGCGAGCCGCTATTGACCAGAATCAGTTGTACATCGAGACCATATTTATCATAGAGTCTCTTGTCCTTGGCGACAAACAACGGTGCCATATGCGGCGTCGGCGTCGATAACGCTACGCGCACCTGCTGGAGCTTCTGCGCGTAGGCTGCCGCACTGCTGCTAACCACCGTCATTAGAACTGCAAGTAACGTGATCAATTGTTTCACCGGAACTCCTCGCGTTGACCTACAACTATAATAACAAATGAATCTACCCGGCGACGTTTGGGAGCAATCCGTGGCCAGGCGCGTCGAGTGCTGCGCGACGCCACGGCCAAGTACGCATTACCAGGTCGGCGAGAAACAGCAACAGGCCAAGGCTCGCCAACGGCCACCAGGTCTCTTGCCCCTTGGCGCCTTTGCCTGGGACCGGCGTGTAAAGGCGCTTTAAACCGGCATGAAATTTCTCCGGATCGAGCATCTCGCCGCCGGTTTCCTCGGCTAGCCGGCTGAGCAGCGCAAGGTTGGGTTTCAATTCGCGGTACTCCTTGGGGTATGGTGCTATGTAAGGCACCGTCGCAACTGGCAGGGGCGCCGCGCCGCTGCTATTTTCAGCGTAAAGCGTGACGAAATGAATGCCGCGTTGGGCTGGTGTGAACGTCCCCTCGTAGCGCCCGGGGGCGCTTTGCTGGAGCGCTCGCTGCAGGCTGGTATCATTGGGAACCGCTATTGTCGCCTTCAGTTTGAGATGGTTCAAAAATTTGCCCTCTTGAGAAACCAAGTCGGTGACGACTTTTACTGTCTCACCGGCGGCGTGAAAATCAACGCGCATTTTGCCGTCGAGCACCTTGCGCATGGTGTCGCGGCTGATCTGACTCGCCCACTGGGGAAACACGTTCCACGCCACCCACTCTCTACCCCAGCGCCCGCTCAGGTCGGATGTGAAGGCCATTACTCGGCCGAGACCGTAGCGCCAGGACGCCAGCAGCGGATCCTTATCGGCGCGCATGAGCAACTCGGCGCGCGGCTTGGGATAGGTCAGCACATAACCGCGCAGTGTCGGCAAATTGCTTGGCGCGATGCCTTTGAGCGCTCCGGTAGCAGTGACAATGCTCGCCGTGACCGGCTTCTCGATTAATAAATCGCGTGAGATCAACAATGTCTCGGTGGTAAAGATCTGCGGAATCGTTTGCGGATCGAGCGCGACATAGCCGCGTCCTTTACCGTCTTTAGCGATTTCCGCCATCAGTTTGACGTCGGCATCGTTGCCGATCGAGACCGTCGATACAGTGATGCCGTCGTGCGCCATCTTGGCTACCAGGGATTGAAAGTCGGCCTTGTCAGTAAGACCGTCGGAGAGCGCGATCACGTGTTTGATAGAAGCCGTTTTAGCGGCGATACCGCGATAGGCTTCGAGCATTGCTTTGTACAAGTCGGTGCCGCCGTCGGACTGCAAATTGGCCAGCTTTTCGGTGATCCACTCGCCTTTGCCGACCTGGCGAAACGGCAACGCCCAATCCCAATTCGCGTCGAAAGCGAGGATGCCGACCTGATCCGTCGGATTCATGATGTCGGCGGCAGCGATGGCAGCCGCCTTGGCGAGATCGAGCTTGGTGCTGCCTTCGGCGCCGGAGCCCATGCTGCCCGACTTGTCGATTACGAAGAGCAGCGCCACATGGGGCATTTCCAATTTGGCCGGGGGACGCATGTCGACAGGCAAGACACGCTCCAGCGGCGTACGGTAGTAGCCGCCGGCTCCATAGCTCTGCGAGCCGCCGATCACGAGTAACCCGCCGCCAAAATCGCGCACGTACTTTTCGATGCTCTCCATCTTGGCGTGCGTCAGTTGAAACGCCGGCACGTTGTCGAGCACCAACAGATCGAAGGCGGCGAGGTCAGCGAGAGACAAGCCAGCTGCCTCCGGCGTCGCTTCGACGACTGCGTAGCCTTGAATCTGCAGCACACGTGCAAGAACTCGCTGACTGTCTTTCTGCGCCGACAGCAATAGCACCCGCGGTGGTCCTTTAACGTCGACAACACCTTGGAGCAGGTTATTTTCCGCCAAGGTATCTTCCACGGACTCGATCAAGACTTCGTAGCGGTGATTGCCCCGCTCGTTGAGCGCATCGCGGAACGAGATATCGTTGCTACCGGCGTTCAAACGCAGCTCGCGCTCGGCGCTGAGCACGCCGTCGCGCAGCAAACGCAGCCGCGCCGGCGCCTCGCGCACGCTTTCGACGACAACACGAATCTCGAAGCTCTCGGCGCTATCGACTTGGCGCGGCAGAATTAAATCCGCCAAATAGATTTCGTTGCGACCGCGCGACAAGCCAACGGGCAGCGTCCATACCTGCACGCCTTGACTGCGCAGGAGCGGCATCACCCGCGCGGTCTCGCCACGGTTTTGATTGCCGTCGGATAAAAGCAAAATGCGCCCCTGGCGCCCATCACCTACCTGCGCGGCTGCGCCTTGCAGGGCGGCTTGAATATCGGTCTGCTCACGATCGAGCCGCGCGGAAAACTCCACAGGCGCAATCTCGTCGCGCGGCGGCAATTCCCATTCGGGAGCGCTGCCAAAGCTCATCAGCCCAGTGCGCGTCGTCGTTTTTTTGAAGGCGGCGGCAACTTCCATGACCTCGCGCGCTTTTTCCCTTCCCTCCTGGCCGACACTGCGCGACAGATCGACGGCAAAGATCACATCGAGCGCCGCGCTTGGCTGAAACCAACGCGGATTGAACAGCGCCACAGCGAGCAGCGCCAGTGCCCCGGTGCGCAAGGCCAGCGGGTACACGGACACACCTTGGCGATAGGCCAAAAAAATCTCCGCGCCGAGCAACAACAGACCTGCGCCGAGCAACATCGGCCATAAAGAAAAGCCAGTCTCGGAACGCACCGCCGCAGCGGTCTTTTGCATCGGAGCGTTGGCGTTCAAGCGCGAGACGATCTGCGACTCGTCTTCATTGAGCAGATTAACGGCGAATTCGCCTTGCCGCTGGCCGTTGCTATAACGATAAAACCCCGCCTCGAAAGTGTCGGCAAACACGAGCGACCCGCTGGTGCTGGAAAAGGTTTCTGTCCTGCCGCTCGGCGTGGTGACGGCCGCCTCTGCATTGATTTGCGCCGTGCCGATCTTAATCGGCGCGCCGGCTTGCCCGCTCCGGCTGGGGAATTCGAGCGGCTGCGGCTGGAACCATTCAAAAATATTATGAAACAAAACCGGAAAGGCGACGCGCAACGGCAGATCTGACTGCAGCAAATCAAAGCCAAAATAGACCAGCCGCAGTTTGTCTTGTTCGAGAGCATAGATCAGTGGTCCCTGCGCTATGCGCGCGAGCGCGACGCCAGCGCCGGAATCGCGCAGGGGCGTGGCTTGGCGCACTTGCATTTCCGCCAAGTTGAGTCCGGCAACCAGCGGGTGATTTATTAACGGCAAAAGCAGCCGCGGGTGTTCGACTTTGGCCTGACGCGCGAGCGCCGTTTGCGCCGGCAGCGTATCGATTAATATGAGATTGCCCTGCACCAATGCCGGGGGCGCGACGCGATCGCAGATTACGACATCAAATTGGCTCCGTTGTGCAGCGGCGTGGTCATCCCAAACCTTCAGCGAGGTCAGCTCGAGATTAGCGAAGGAACGAAATAGCTTATCCAAATAGGGATTGCCGGGGCCGACGTAGAGCACGCGTAGCGGCGTGTCGGCCAAAGCAAGATAGGCGCGATTGTCGGTGCTGAAATCGTCGGTAAACTCTAGTTGCGCCACCAGCCTCCCCGCCAGCGCACCGTCCAAGGGATAGATGAGCACGCGCCGGTCGTTGGCGCCGATGTCGATTTCTTCGCGCAGAATTGGTTTATCGTCGAGCGTTAGCGCCAGCGGCAGGTGCACCGCCTTCGAAGTAAAGTTACGCACATGCACCAGGATCTCCGCCGCTCCCGGGGATTCCGGCTGACGGCGCACGGCAAAACCGACAATGCCAACATTCTCGCTGCCGCCGTCGACTTTGACCAACTGCAACTGCGACGCGGCTGTAGCGAATTCCTCAGCGCCGGCGAAAGCTCCGTCGCTGATTACAGTTACATGGTCGGTACTGCCACGCTTGAGAAACCCATGGGCGAAGAGTATCGCTTCTTTCATTTTCCCCGGAGCGTCGGTGGCCGCCAAGTTGCGCGCCAGATCGCGCAGCCGCCGTTTGTCGGAGCTAAACGGCAGCAAGAGCCGTGGTTCAGCACCGGCGCCGATAACCAGCATTTTCTGATCGGCCGAAAGGCCATCGATCAGTGAATTAAACTCACGGCGCAGTCCGTCGAAACGGCTGGCGGTTTTGCCCTTGGCCTTCATGCTCGCGCTCAAGTCGAGCACGACGATCACGTCCCCCGAACGGGAAGCGATGTGGAGCAGCGACGGGTCGGCGAGAGCGACAATCAGCGCGACCGCGGCGAGCAATTGCAGAATCAGCAATAGGTTCTTGCGGAGGAGCCAACCCAAGCGCGTGCCCAACGGCCGCTCGCGCAACACCCGCTGCCAAATGAACATCGTGGTAGTCGCGATCTTTAGACCGCGCGGCTTGAGGCTATGAAGAAATAGGATAAGCGGGATCGCCCCGATGAGTGAAAACAGTGCGGCTGGCAATCCCCAGAGCATCGTTCAGGCCACGCTGCTCACCCGGCGCAGCGTTTGTAACACGAACTCGTCGAAGGGTATTTGAGTCGTCGTGCGGAGATAGTCTATTTTGTGACTGGTACAAAGGGATTCAATCTCCTGGAAAAAGATTTCCAGTTCCCGCTCGAAACGGCGCACCAGATCGGTGTCGACAAAGAACTTGCGTTCGCCCCCCGCCTCGACGTCCACCAGCGCGACGTCGCCCCAGGCGTGAGGTTTTAGCTCCGCCTGGTCGACCACGTGGACCAACAAAACTTGATAGTTTTTACCAGAGAGCTCTTCCAGCGCGGCGCGCCAGCCGCTGGGGTCGAAAAAATCGCTGACGATGACGACCAACCCCGTATGCGGGAAAAGAGTCGTGAAGGAATGAATCGCGGCGCGCAAGTTGGTCTCCGCCGTGCAGGATAGTTTGGCGAGAAAGTTAAAAAGGCTGAGGATCTGCTTACGGCCGCGCCCCAAAGTCAGCGGCTTGTGCAACACTGAAGAGAATGCCGCGCCACCGACCCGGTCAAGATTTTTGAGCCCGATGTAGCCCAACGCCGCGGCGACTTTCTTGGCATAATCGATCTTG
>DATLCH010000217.1:0-4599 GCA_035526465.1 Candidatus Limnocylindrales bacterium
TCCGAAGGCGATCAAGTCGAAAAAGGCCAGGGACTGGTAATCGTCGAGGCGATGAAGATGGAAAACGAAGTGCGTAGTCCCATCGCCGGTGAAATCAAAGAGATCAAAGTCAAACCGGGCGACACCGTCGAAGGCGGCGCGCTGCTAGTGGTAGTCGAGTAGAACTATTTCACGAGATTATCGCGGAGCGATTCTTGTCAGGTTAAATCTTTCGTGTTATAGCAGCGCACCATGATCCCGAAGAAATGTTTTTTTACCAAAGGTGTCGGCGTCCATAAAGAAAAGCTGGCGTCGTTCGAGTTGGCCTTGCGTCAGGCCGGACTGGCTTACTGTAATCTCGTGTTGGTATCGAGTATCTTTCCGCCTTACTGCAAACGGCTTTCCAAGGAAGAAGGGGCGAAGCTCCTTCGACCCGGTGAGGTGGTGTTCAGCGTCTACGATCGGGAGAGCACCAACGAGCCCAACCGCCTAGTGGCAGCGTCCGTCGGTGTGGCGATTCCGTCGGACGAAAGCCAATACGGTTATCTGTCGGAGCACCATTCATTTGGGGAAACCGATGAGAAGGCGGGCGACTATGCCGAGGATCTTGCCGCCAGCATGTTGGCGACGACTCTAGGGATCGAGTTCAATCCCGACACGGCTTGGGACGAACGCGAACAGCTCTTCAAAATGTCCGAAAAAATCGTTCGTACTTCCAACATCACACAGTCCGCCATCGGCAACAAAGACGGCTTATGGACAACGGTGTTCGCCGCCTGTGCGTTTATCAACGACGATAATTGAAAGTTTAGGCGTCATCGGGTAATCAGGCTGGGCGCTACCTTCGGGTGCGCCCTTTTTGTTTATGCCGTACTTTGCACTTCGCGAAGTTGCTATTTATTTGCGTTGCAGAGCACGTGCGACCAGGCGGCGAGCGGATTTGCAGCCATGGTTGCCTAATCCGCGGTTAGTCCGCCGCCCGGTCCAACCGGTTCATTCGGAAGCGCGCTAAGTAAGCGACTGCGATACTCACGAGATAAAGACCACAAAGCGGAACCATCAACAAAATCTGCGAGAGCAAGTCGGGGGGTGTCAGAATCGCCGCGACGAGCGCGATGGCAATCAGCGCGTAGCGGCTGTGGCGGATCAGGAAACGATGATCGATCAGGCCAACCCGCGCGGTGAAAAACGCTAGGACCGGCAGTTCGAACATGGCACCGCTTAGCAGAACCATCCGTGATACCGTCGATAAGTAGTCGCCTACTTGCAACATCGGCTTGACGCCGATGACCTCGTAACGGTGTAACAGGAAGCTCAATCCTTGTTGAATCAGTATGACGTAGCAAAACGCTGCGCCGGCGCAGAAGAACAGCGAGCCGGCAAAGACGAAGCTGCGTGTGTAGCGTTTTTCATGTTCATAAAGGCCGGGAGCAACGAACTGCCATGCCTGCCACAGTAGAACCGGCAGAGCGACACCCAGCGCGGCGAATAAGCCGATTTTCATCTTGGTGAAGAATGCTTCTGTTACCGCGGTGCCGATCAAAATCAGTCCGTCGATTTTGAGGCGGCGCAGTGGTGCGGCGAGAACTGCAAAGATTGCATCGACAAAATAAAAACAGCCGAGGAATGCGACGCCAACGGCGAGAACGGATTTGATTAGGCGTGAGCGCAACTCTCCCAGATGGGAGGTGAAGGGCATTTGAGCATCGGCGGGCCCCCCCTTGCCATCCGGCATCGTCACTTTTTCTCGGACGTATCGGGATTGATTTCGGCTGGCCCTGTGCCCGAGGCTTGAGCAACTCGGGACTCCTCTGGTGTTGGAATCGGCGTGGGTTCAGGGTTGTCTATATCCACTTCGACTTTGCGAAATTCATCTTTGAGCTCGTCGGTGGCCCGGCGAAACTCGGCCAACCCCTTACCCAAAGTTTTCGCTAGTTCAGGTAGTTTTTTTGGGCCGAGGACGATCAACGCCAGTCCCAAAATCAACAACAATTCCGGCATGCCGATCCCAAACATGTAGCTAAACTAAGGGATTTCACTCGGCTCCGCAAGATTGCGCCCGTTGTCCTGGTTATTTTGAGATCGACGCCTTCGGAGTACGGCGATATCACCCGCCTTGCCTCCGAGGGATGCCAAGCTTTAGCGCTTCAACGAAAAGATCGCCATCGATCCTTTGACCTCGTCGAACAAATCGAATCGGCGATGAAGACGGCAGTTTTGACGCCGAGCGCTCGATGTCCATTGAAAACTAATAGATCAGTCCGCTTTGCAGCGTCTCGGCGTCGGTGTTAGGTTCCGCTTATGGCTCAAACAGCCGTCGTCATCGATAAGGAGTACTTGAAACACCAGCCGGGTGATGGTCATCCGGAGCGGCCCGAGCGGGTTAAAGTACTGCTGGATTTAGCCGAGAGTCTCGATCCGGCCAAGTTCGCATTGTTGCCGCCACTGCCGGCTCAGCGCGCCGATATCGAAGCGACGCATGGCACAGATCATGTGAAGTTGATCGAATCGACTGCACGACACAATCGCTACGCGTTGGACGGCGACACGATTACTTGCCGCGATTCCTTCGCGGTCAGTTTGCTGGCGGTGGGAGGATTCATTCGTTTGCTCGACGCCATCGCCGCCAATGAGAGTCGCAACGGATTCGCGCTAGTGCGGCCTCCAGGCCACCACGCTCTGCGCGACCGCGCCATGGGCTTTTGTCTTTTCAACACGATGGTGATCGGCGCGGAATATTTGAAGCGTGTCCATAACGTCAGGAAGATTCTCATCATGGATTGGGACGTGCACCACGGTAATGGCACACAGGATGCCTTTTACGCCGATCCCTCAGTCATGTTTATCTCAACCCATCAGTATCCGTACTATCCCGGCAGCGGTGCTGCCAACGAAACCGGTATCGCTGCCGGCGAGGGTTTTACCATCAATATACCGCTCCCTGCGGGCTGCGCCGACGCCGAATATGCGCAGGTGTTTCGAGATATCATCGAGCCGGCCGCGGAAAAGTTTGTCCCCGATTGGATTCTGGTCTCCGCGGGCTTCGATCCGCACCGGCGTGATCCACTGGGCGGCATGGGCGTCACCGAACAAGGCTTCGCACTGATGTCGCGCCGTTTGCTCGCACTCGCCGAAAAATTCACCGATGCCAAAATCGCTTTTCTGCTCGAGGGTGGTTATGATCTCGCCGGCTTGCGCGGATCGGTGGCGGCGGTGCTCGAGACCATGCAAGTAGGCACCGCCCCCGCGCCCGACGCACTCGATCCGAACGCCAGTCGAATCGCCCCGCTCGTTCGTCACATTCAACAGCTTCACGAACGATACCAATAACCTAAATTCCTATTGATTCACCGGGAACTCTCCTTTATCTTGAAGTTTAAGGTTCAAATTCATCAAAAGATTGGTTAGGCATCGTGAATACAACCGAAGCACGCAGAGTTGTTGTGACCGGAATGGGTCTGGTCACGCCGTTGGGAACCGGCGTCGACAAGAACTGGGACGCTTTAATGGCCGGACGCTCCGGCATTCGTAAGATCAGCCGCTTTAATGCCGAGCCATTTGCTTCGCGCATCGCCGGCGAAGTGCCCGACTTCAGGGCCGAGGACTATATCGAGCCGAAAGAGATCAAGAAAATGGATCTCTTCATTCAATACGCTATGGGTGCCACGGCACAAGCCATGGCGGACAGTGGTCTTAAAATCGACGGCGAATTTGCCGAGAACGTCGGTGTCATTATCGGCGTCGGCATGAATGGTCTCGATACGCTCGAAGTCACCAAAGAGGCGTTGATGGCTGGCGGACCACGTAAGATCTCGCCGTTTTTCATTCCCAAAGTGATTTCCAATTTGGCCCCGGGTCATGTGGCGATCCGTTACGGCGCCAAGGGCATCAACTTTACGCCGACGTCGGCTTGCGCTTCAGGCACACATGCGATCGGCGAAGCTTATCATATGATTCGCCGCGGTTTGCAGGATGCAGTGATCGCCGGCGGCGCCGAAGCAGCGATCACCCCGTTGGGCGTGGGCGGTTTCTCCGCCATGAAAGCCTTGTCGACGCGCAACGACGAGCCCGAGCGCGCCAGCCGGCCGTTCGATAAAGAGCGCGATGGTTTCATCATCGGCGAAGGCTCCGGTATTTTAATTCTCGAAGAACGAGAACATGCGCTCCAACGCGGCGCAACAATTTACGCCGAAGTCATCGGTTACGCCGCCAACGGCGATGCTCATCACATGACCGCGCCGGCGCCCAATGGCGAAGGCGCGGCGCGCTGCATGCGCCTGGCGTTGAAAGACGCCGGCATCGCGCCGAGCGATGTCAGTTATATCAACGCTCATGGCACCTCGACGGAATACAACGATGCCAACGAGACCACGGCGATCAAGACGGTGTTCGGCGAAGCGGTGGCGAAGCTGGCGGTCAGCTCGACTAAGTCGATGACCGGTCATTTGCTCGGCGCCGCGGGAGCGATCGAAGCCGTTTACTCGGCGCTGGCGCTGCAGCATGGCATGCTGCCGCCGACCATCAATTATGAAAATCCCGATCCAGCCTGCGATCTGGATTATGTTCCCAATCAAGCCCGCAAGGCTGACGTGAAAGTGGTCTTGTCCAACTCCTTCGGTT
>DATLCH010000222.1:0-2993 GCA_035526465.1 Candidatus Limnocylindrales bacterium
AGACCCGGCGACATCTTCGGGGTGCATGACCACCAAGACGTCGAGTTCCTGGGCTTTGGCCCAGAACGGATCGAACTCCTCGCTGTTGTAGTAATTGCCGTTGACGTTGGTGCCGATGTAACCGCCGCGGAAGTTTAAGTCACGCACTGCGCGTTCCAATACTTTCGCGGCACGCGGCGGATCTTGCAGCGGCACCGAGGCCATGCCGACAAAGCGATCGGGGTACTTCTTTACCAACTCGGCGATGCCGTCGTTGTATACGTTGCACCAGTTCTCGCCTTGCTCGCCCGTAAGCCGATATCCTAGAGTCGCCGTGTGCGCTTCCAGCGCTGCCATGGCAAGCCGCGAATCTTCCATCATCTTGAGCCGCTGATCGATGGCCGGCAGTTCGGGGTGCAATTGGAATGGCGGTCCACCGGCGAAGGCGAGCGAGCGATTGCCGTCTTTTTCGGTCAGTGTGACACCGAGGTGCTGGCCGCGCTTTTTTGCCTCTTCGAGTAGACTCTCCGGCACATAATGGTGGTGAACGTCGATGGCACAGGCTTTCATGGTTATCGTCATCCTTCGTTGAGATAAAATTAAAAATCCCTCACCCTAACCCTCTCCCATCGCGGGAGAGGGTTAGTTGAAGGGACGAAAGAACTGTCGGTTGAAGTTTAGTTCAAACAGAGTTGCTGACGGCGCACTTTGCCGGGGAAGACGTCGAGACAATGGCCGTCTTCGACGACCGTGCTGCCGTTAACCAGGACGGCTTTCATTCCGGGCGGATGCCGCTGCACTTCCTGAGCGTCGACCATGCCGGGAAGCTTTTTGCTGACCAGATCGTCGATCTTATCGGCATCGAAGACCGTGATGTCAGCGGGCAATCCTTCGCGCACTAGACCGCGGTTGAGGCGCAATTTCTTCGCCGGGTAACCGGTAATCTTGTGCACGGCCGCTTCCAAACTCATGAGATTTTTCTCGCGGCGCCAGTAGCCGAGGATCTTGGTCGGCGCGCCATGCCAGAAGAAGCGATCGAGATGAGCGCCGACGTCGGTGCCAATCAAGCTAGTGTCGGACTTGATCATCTCGGCAAGCAGCTCGGGATGCGCATTGGCGAGTCCATGATAGAGAATCTGCGAGTTGAAGTTGTCTTCGATCCAGATGTCGAAGAATGCGTCCACCGGCTGCTTCTCTGTAAGGCGGGCGACTTCGGCCATGTTCTTCTGCTCGAGTTTCTTGAGTTCGGGCTTTTCCAAATGCTCAAACACGACGCGGTCCCAGCCATGCCATTCGGGAAACTCGAGCTTGCCCTGGCAGGCGATGCGCTCTTGCTCGATTTTACGGCGCGTATCTTTGTCGCTCAGCTTGGCCTTGAGATCACTCGAGTTCTTAATCGCTTCCCATGTCGGCAGACCATTGAATAGGAAACAGTCGTCCAGGTTGAAGCGACGAATATGCTGATAGGGAATAACCACGCCGTAAATATCCTGGCCGCGCTTCTGCGCTTCTTCCATGTAGCGGATCGACTCCATGCCGGCGGCTTTGGCGCCCGGACGGACACGGAATTCGTTGCCGATTTGCAGCGTTTTAATCTTGGTCAACATCTCGGGCACGCCGGACTCCGGCTGCAGGACCATCTGAAAGCCGTTGAATTGAAAGCAGCCTTTGTACTCCGCCGCGACATTGGCGAGCTCGATGATTTCTTCATGCTCGGCAAAAGTGCTCGGTGTGCCGGCGTGGATCGCCGGGCCGCCGCGTGGGCTGGTCGAAAAACCGATGGCGCCCAACTCCATGCCTTCGCGCACCATCGCCTTCATGGCGTTTAGTTCTTCAGGGTTGGCGGCGCGCTGGTAGGCGGCCTCGCCCATGACGGTTAGCCGGACCGGAGAATGGGGCATCAGCGGCAAACAGTTGATGGCGATTTTGCCCTCGAGATAGTTCAAATATTCGCCGAAGGTATTCCAGCGCCAATCCTTGTCGTCGACATATTTATCAAGCACGCGGCGCAGGTATTCGACCAGGACTTTGCGCGGCTCGGGTTTGGGCGGCACCGGCGCGCAGGAAGCGCCGCAGTCACCGATGACGATGCTGGTGACACCGTAGTTCACCACCGGATTGCCGTTGGGATACTGCACGACAAACGCATCCATGTGGGTATGCGAATCGACAAATCCAGGCGCAACGACATGTCCCTTGGCGTCGATCTCTTTTTTGCCATCACCGAGATTTTTACCGATGGCGGTAATTTTGTCGCCATCAATGGCAACATCCGCTTGGAAAGCCGGACTGCCGCTACCGTCGATAACATTGCCGTTCTTAATGACTACATCGTGGGCCATAATTGGGTGTCCTCCCTTGGATCTCTTAGATGCTTTGCTTATCCCACTGAAATCAGTGGTGTGTCAACCGCTTATGTGGATTTGACGGCCGGCATCCTGCGACAGTAATGCAGGCGATGAAGCGCGCTGGAAAACGCCTGGCGTCTCGAGTCCTGCCGAACTCGAGACGCCAATCGCAAACGCTAATGAATGCTAAATAAGATCGCGAGATGACGCCGGCTAAACCGCGTCTTCCGGACGCTCGTACTTGGCTTTGCCCATGCGCTCTTTAATGGTTGGGTAGGCGATGGTGAAGAGTGTCAGGGCGATAAGGCCCAGGACGGTCGGGAATAACAGCCATTTAGCGCCGTACGCGGCGGTCGAGATCCACAGATAATTCTCGGCAATTTTCCCGAGGGTCAGGCCTAGTATTAGCGGCGGCCGCGGCCAACCGAACTTGACCATGCAATAACCGATCACGCCAAAAAGCAACGTGACGATGATGTCGGCAAGATCGTTGTTGGCGGTGAAAGATCCGATGAAAACAAGAAACAAGAGAAACGGGATCAGCAACGAGCCGCGGATAAACGTCAGCGCCGCGAGGTGGTTCAAAATCAGGAAGCACAACGCGGTGACGATAATGTTGGCGAGGATGAGTACCCAAACCATCGAGAAGGTGACATCGAGTCGGGA